>JBDUBD010000151.1:0-3168 GCA_040004295.1 Sphingomonadales bacterium
CTGGATTGCTTCGCTACGCTCGCAACGACGGTGGAGGGATTTGGCGCGCTTCCATTCCGCACCGCAAGCGCTAGCATCCCTCACAACACAGGGGAGGCCACCACATGAAACCATCGACAATCCTGCTCGCCGCATGCGCTATGTTGTCCGCGACCGCCGCCAATGCGCGCGATGCCGCGATTTCTGCGCCGATCAAAGCGATGATGGCCGCGTTCAACAAGGGTGACATGGCCACGGCGAAAGCGATGCACACGGCGACGCCGACCATCGTCGACAATGTCGCGCCGTTCTCCTGGTCGGGCGCGGACGCCTTCGATGCGTTTGTCAGCGACCTCGGCAAGGCGGAAGCGGCCGCAGGCAAGAGCGATGGCGCGGTGGTCTTCGGCGATCCGGTGGACGAAGTCGTCAGCGGCGACCGCGCCTATGTCGTGACGCCGAGTAGCTATACCTACAAGCAGAACGGCAAGACGATGCGCGAAACCGGCATGACCGCGTTCGTGCTGGTCAAGGTCGCGGGCGCGTGGAAGGTCGATCGCTGGAGCTGGGCGAGCCCGACAGCTGTGGTGGTGAAATAAAGCCCGTTACGCGTCAGGACCGCGCATCAACGGCTCAATTGTCGCAGGCCGAATAATCGCCCGCGCGGCAGGCATCGACGGCCCGGCGCCACGCCGCCATGTTGCGGTCGTATTGCGCGCGGTCGCGGGTATAGTCGCTCATGGCGCGGCGATAATCCTGCGACCGGGCCGCGTATTCGGCGTTCGCGCCGCTGTCGGTATCGCGCGCCGTGCGCCACCCTTCAGTCCCGCTCGCATCGCGCGCGCGGAAGCGAACGAGCGCGTCGAGATTGAGCTGACGCGTCGCCGCCCGGTCGCGCGCCTTCGCCGCGGCATGCGCATCGACGGGTCGTTCGGATTATCCGCCAACGCGGCCGCGGGCATCAGCACGGCAGCCAGCGCAGCGCAGGTGAGCAGCGTGATTTTCATGGCGATCATCCCCCAAAGGCTCCGGGCCGGAATTTAGATGGAGGGCAGGTGTCCGGCAAATTCTTTGCGATGAGGTTACCGCCGTTCATCGCATTTTTGGGTGGAGAAGCGTCAGACTGCATCTGAAAATGAAAGGTTGTTAAGCGACCATCGCCCTTTGGGCGGTCATATGGTCAATATACCGGCCCAGCCGTCTCTCGTGAAAATGTGGGCGCGGGTAGTCCCTTCGCGGCGCAGAGCTTGCGGACCCTTGCAGCAAAGGTTTTCGGCGCTTCGGGGTGCAAAACTATGCCGTCGACTAGTGTGGTCACATCGACCTTTGGAGCATAATAATAAAAATCTGGATTTGAGGTCAGTGCGTAATGGTCTTCCAAGAATTTCTGAAGCCCGAGCTCGTCATTCGGAGGCATTGTTGCTATGGCTCGGACTTCCGCTTCATAGCTAAACGTGATGTCCTTGTGCATTATGTATTCAAACATGTTGCCCCACGGTAGGCTGTCAGATGAATAATCTATGTATCGAATAAGTCCCATTAAGGCATCCGCTGGCAGCGCATTTCGCAGCGCAGAATAGTTCGTTTTAATCGCCACAGCGCGCTTAGTCTTTGTGTAACAGCGCCACATCGAGTAATTCTCGTGTTCGTTCATATGCCAACATGAGATGTAATATCGAGGGCGAAGTTTCTGTGCGAAGTAAGCAAAGAAGCTTCTGTTGTGGACAACGGTATCTCGTTGGCCCTCAGTTATGGCGTTCTTGTATTCTTGCTCCCACCACTCGATTTGGCCTAGCGGTGTGGAGCCCTCGCGGGGATCGCTTAACTTGTCAGCGGTGGGCATGAAAAGTCGTCCATGCTCCAGCAGCCATTCGAACTTGTCCGAATCCATGTAGCGCCAGATCACTCGTGAGTGCTCATCAGGCTGCGGAAAGGAGGGGTGATCGTAGGGTTGATCAATCATCTAGCAAGTATCTATTTGGATGGCATAGATCGCAATGGGTCGCCATGGGCGACGGAATTTGGTCGACACCCGAATCGCAGTTCCTTACCCCGCCACCTTCGCCAATCCCTTCGACAACTGCATCGCACCGTTGAGCCGCGCCTTGGGCGTGTCCCAGTCGCGGGTGATGCTCAGCTTGTTATCGGGGCGTAGTTTCGCGGTGCCCTTCAGCCGCTCGACATAGCCGATCAGGCCCGGGATGTTGGGGAAGCTGTCGTTCCAGAAACTGACCAGTGCGCCCTTTGCACCCACATCGATCTTGGCGATGCTCGCGGCGCGGGCGTTGAGTTTGATCGCCATCAGGATCAGCAGATTGTCGGTCGGTTCGGGCAGCGGCCCGAAGCGGTCGATGAGTTCGGCGCCGAATGCCTCGATCTGGTCCGCCTCGTCGAATTCGTTGATCCGGCGATAGAGCGACATGCGCAGGTCGAGGTCGGGGACGTAATCCTCCGGGATGAGGATCGGCGCATCGACGGTGATCTGCGGGCTGAGATCGCGTTGCTTGCGTTCGAGCGCCATGCCGCCGGCCTTGGCCTCCATGATCGCCTCTTCGAGCATCGACTGGTAGAGTTCGAAGCCGACTTCGCGGATGTGGCCGGATTGTTCGTCGCCGAGCAGGTTTCCGGCACCGCGAATATCGAGGTCGTGGCTGGCAAGCTGGAACCCGGCGCCCAGACTGTCGAGATCGGATAGCACCTTAAGACGCTTGTCGGCATTCTCGGTCGTCACGCGGGTCGGTGCGGTCGTCAGATAGGCATAGGCGCGCGTCTTCGACCGACCAACGCGCCCGCGCAGTTGGTAAAGCTGGGCAAGGCCGAAGCGGTCGGCGCGGTGGATGATCATCGTGTTCGCGCTCGGGATGTCGAGGCCGGACTCCACGATAGTTGTCGAGAGCAGCACTTCGTAACGCCTGTCGTAGAATGCCGACATGCGCTCCTCGACTTCGGTCGGTGACATCTGGCCATGCGCGACGACGTGGCGAATTTCGGGTACTTCCTTGGCGAGGAAGTCCTCGATCTCGGGCAGGTCGGCGATGCGCGGCACGACGACGAAGCTTTGTCCGCCGCGGTAATGTTCGCGGAGCAGGGCCTCGCGCAGCACGACTGGATCCCAGGGCATGATGTAAGTGCGAACTGCGAGGCGATCGACCGGCGGGGTCTGGATGACCGACAGTTCGCGCAGGCCCGACA
>JBDUBD010000093.1:0-10623 GCA_040004295.1 Sphingomonadales bacterium
ATCAGCTTAACGAGACGATCGCCAAGCATTTCGCGGGCGACACCGGTCTCGTCATCGCAGAAATAGACCTGACCGCCCTCGGCGACACGGTCCGCTGGGAGCCCTCACGTGGCGGCGCGCTGTTCCCGCATATCTATGGTGTGCTGCCGATGTCGGCGGTGCGAAGCGTCCGTACCACGCCCGATGCGATCAGCACCTGACCGGCGAAATACAGCGGCCAGATCAGCAGACTCGGCAATGCCGACCCGGCCAGCGGCCCCATGCGCGCGAAGATAAGGAGGTCTGACACCAGAAACATCATAGCACCGATTCCGACCCGATAGCGCGGGAAGCGGCTGGTCCAGGCGCTCGCCGCCATTCCCGCCACGAAGAATGTGTAGATCGCAATCGGCACCATGTCCTTGGGCGCAACCATTGTCGTTGCGATGAACACCGACAACGGCACGACGAGCGCCGCAAGCAATCGCTGGCTGAACGTCAGCCGTGGTCGCCAGTTGCGAAAATAGAGCAGCATCGCGATCACATGCCCCGCGACGAATGCCACCGCGCCGGTCGTCAATCCCGATGTTTCCAGCAACACATCGCCCAAAGCGCCGAATGCCATCACCGCCGCCAGTAGCCAGCCGTCGAACGACTTCGCCTGCATCGCGCACCACAGCGCGAGAAGGCCGACACCCGCGCCCTTCCACGCAGCAAGCGCCGCGCCGGTAACGCCCGTCGAGCGCGCGAAAAAATATGTAATGCCAGCGATAATCGCCGCCCAGAAGATCGCTCGCAAAATCCCGCTCATTCCCGCATTCTCCCCGCACCGTTTGGGCTGAGCTTGTCGAAGCCCTGCCCTTCTCGCACGGTCTGGCAGGAAGGACAGCCCTTCGACAAGCTCAGGGAAAACGGGTTTCTACAGTCTTAAACCACAAAGCGAACGCAACGGGCGACAAACCTGCAAAACCAGTCTATACGACCGCGCAATGACCTCCTTCACCACTGTTCCGTCGCTTCTCGGCGAAGCCCTCGCCGCGCATGGCTATACTGCGCCCACCCCCGTCCAGGCCGCCGTAATCGAGCCCGAAGCCGCGGGGCGCGACCTCATCGTCTCGGCCCAGACCGGCTCGGGCAAGACCGTCGCCTTCGGCCTTGCGGCTGCCGCGCAATTGCTGGGCGAGGACGGCAAGGTGCCCTTCACCCTCCCCCCGCTCGCGCTGGTGATCGCGCCGACCCGCGAACTCGCGCTGCAGGTCAGCCGCGAACTCATGTGGCTCTATGGCAAGACCGGTGCGCGAATCGCGACCTGCGTCGGCGGCATGGATGCCGGCAAGGAACGCCGCAATCTGCAACATGGGTCGCATATCGTCGTCGGCACACCGGGCCGTCTGCGCGATCACCTAGAACGTGGCGCGCTCGACCTGTCCGCCCTGCGTGTCGCCGTCCTCGACGAGGCCGACGAGATGCTCGACATGGGTTTCCGCGAAGACCTGGAGCAGATTCTCGACGCGACGCCCAACACGCGCCGGACCCTGTTGTTCTCGGCGACGATGCCAAAGCCCATCGTCGCACTCGCCAAGCGTTACCAGAACGATGCACTGCGCATCTCGACCGTCGGCGAAGACCGCGGCCATGGCGACATCGCCTATCAGGCCGTCACCGTCGCGCCGTCGGACATCGAGAACGCGGTGGTGAACCTCCTGCGTTTCCACGAGGCAGATTCGGCGATGCTGTTCTGCGCCACGCGCGACAACGTCCGCCACCTTCACGCCAGCCTGACCGAGCGCGGGTTTGCCGCTGTCGCACTCTCGGGCGAGCATAGCCAGAACGAGCGCAACGCCGCGCTTCAGGCCCTGCGCGATCGCCGTGCAAGGGTGTGCGTCGCGACCGACGTCGCCGCGCGCGGTATCGATCTGCCGACGCTGACTCTCGTCATCCATGTCGAACTGCCGCGCGACCCCGACGCGCTTCAGCACCGTTCGGGCCGCACCGGTCGTGCCGGCAAGAAGGGCACGGCCATCCTCATCGTGCCGCATCCGCGCCGCCGCCGGGTTGAGGCGATGCTGCGCGATGCGCGCGTGACCGCCGAGTGGATCCAGATGCCGACGCCCGAGGCGATCCGTGCACAGGACCACGAACGCCTGCTGAAGGCACTTCTGGAAGCCCCCGTCGATGCTGCCGAAACCGACGAGGAGGACAAGGCACTGGCCCAGCGCCTGCTCGCCGAACGCAGCGCAGAAGACATTGCCGTTGCGCTCGTGCGTGTTCACCGCGCCAAGATGCCGGTGGCCGAAGAACTGCTCGACGCCACCGCCCGCCCCGCTCGCCAGGACGGGCCGCGTCCCGGCTTCGAGGACATCGTCTGGTTCAAGATGGACTGCGGCCGTCGCCAGAACGCCGATCCGCGCTGGATACTTCCGCTGCTGTGCCGTCGGGGCCACATCACGCGCGGCGAAATCGGCGCGATCCGCATTTCGGCGACCGAGACCTATTTCCAAGTCACCCGCGCCTCCGCCGACCGTTTTGCCGATGCGCTGAAACGGACAAAGGGTACCGAGGGCGAGGACGGCATCCACATTGCCCCGCACCACGGCGAAAGCCCCGATGCGCATCAGCACAAGGGGCCACAGCGTAATAGCGCCAATCGCCCTGCCCCTAACCGCTCAGGCCCGCCGCGCCGTGGTCCGGGCGACGGTGCGGGAAAGCCCCCCTATCGCACAAAGCCGCGAACGGCGCGGTAGGTGCAATTCTTACTGCGTCATTCCCGCGAAGGCGGGAACCCAGCTGCCGATCTGACAGCGGGAGTTGGGTTCCCGCCTTCGCGGGAATGACGGGATAGGGAGCGACGATGCCCCCCACCATCCTCGTCGACGCCGACGCCTGCCCGGTCAAAGAAGAAATCTACAAGGTCGCATTGCGCCACGTTGTGCCGGTGAAGATCGTCAGCAACAGCGCCTTCCGCGTCCTCGTCCATCCGCTGGTCGAACGGATCGTCGTCGGCAGCGGCTTTGACGAGGCCGACGACTGGATCGCCGAACGGGCCGATGCACGGAGCGTGGTCATCACCGCCGACATCCTGCTCGCCGACCGCTGCGTAAAGGCTGGCGCGATCGTTATCTCCCCCACCGGAAAACCCTTCACCGCCGCGTCGATCGGCGGCGCCATCGCCACCCGCGCGATCATGGCCGACCTGCGCGCGGGCGGCGACATCATCGGCGGGCCAGCGCCGTTCGCGAAGACGGATCGCTCGCGGTTCCTTGGGGCGCTGGATGCGGCGCTGGTGAAGTTGAAGCGGGCATTTCCCGTTTAGCGAACGATGCCGACAAACAGGTCGGCTTGCTCTAAATCTGTTCAGCCGGGCTATATGATTTTCGCTGTCCTACAGCCCCGATCCCGGCGTATCAGCGCGTGGATGACGCAATCGACGGTCCTTTCTCATTCATGCCGAACTCGTGCTGGCGAATGCCGCATGGACAACCGCTTATATGTATACTTCGGCGGTTTTCTGCGGGTTTTGCATCATGCATGACATTCACATCATCGGCGGCGGCATGGCCGGGTCGGAAGCCGCGTGGCAGCTTGCCGAGGCTGGGCACCGGGTGCGCCTGTCCGAAATGCGTGGGGGCGGGGACGGCACAGCGGCACATCGGACCGATGGCCTCGCCGAACTCGTCTGCTCCAATTCCTTTCGCTCCGACGATGCCGAGTCCAACGCCGTCGGCCTGTTGCATCAGGAAATGCGCGCGCTGAACTCGATCATCATGCGCGAGGCCGACCGGCATCGCGTTCCTGCGGGATCGGCGCTTGCCGTGGACCGCGATGCGTTTTCGCAGAGCGTGACCGATGCGGTTGCGTCTCATCCCAACATCACGCTCGTCCGCGAGCGGGTCGACACCCTGCCCCACGGCCCCGCGATCATCGCGACCGGGCCGCTGACAGCGCCGCTGCTCGCGTCCGCCATCGGTGCGGAAACCGGTGAGGACAGCCTCGCCTTCTTCGACGCTCTCGCCCCCATCGTCCACCGCGACAGCATCGACATGGACATCGCGTGGAAGGCCAGCCGCTGGGACAAGGGAAGCCCCGACGGCGACGGCGCGGATTACATCAACTGCCCGATGACCAAGGCGGAATACCTCGCCTTTCATGCCGCGCTGATCGCGGGCGAGAAAACAGAATTCAAGGAGTGGGAGGCCGACACGCCCTATTTTGAGGGGTGCATGCCGATCGAGGTGATGGCCGAACGCGGCGTCGACACTCTGCTGTTCGGTCCCATGAAGCCGGTCGGTCTCGACAATCCGAAGACCGGCCATTGGCCATGGGCGGTAGTGCAGCTGCGCCAGGACAATGCGCTGGGGACGCTCTGGAACATCGTCGGGTTCCAGACCAAGCTGAAACATGCCGAACAGATCCGCGTGTTCCGCATGATCCCCGGTCTGCAGAATGCCGAATTCGCGCGGCTGGGCGGGCTGCATCGCAACACGTTCATCAAGTCCCCAGTGCTGCTCGATCCGACCCTGCGGCTGAAAAGCGCGCCACATATCCGCTTTGCAGGACAGATCACGGGTTGTGAGGGCTATCTTGAAAGTGCCGCCGTCGGACTGCTTGCCGGGCGGTTTGCGGCGGCGGAGCTGTCGGGTGCGACCATCGCCCCGCCCCCGCCGACGACCGCGTTCGGGGCGCTGCTCGCACACATTACCGGCGGCGCGGATGCCAGTACCTATCAGCCGATGAACGTGAACTTCGGCCTGTTCCCGCCGCTGAACCTGACCGGAAAGTCGAAAAAAGCCGATCGCAAGCGGCTGTACACAGCCCGCGCGCGTGACGACATTGTGGGATGGGTCAGCTCTCTTCCGGTTCCTCGGCAGGAGGCGGTGCCTGCGTAGCGGGACGGCACGCGCATTTCGGCTGGCTCTTTCTCACGACGCGCGTCGTTGAAAACTCGTTCGGGTTCAACGCGCCGTTCCTGTCCTTGTCGGCCACGGCGAATTTCGTCGCGGTCTTGATTGCGTATTCGTCGAAGCTCAGCCGCCCGTCGCCATTGGTGTCGAACTTGGCAAACGCCTTGCGGCGCGACAGCAGATACTCTTCGCGCCCGACGGCCCCGTCCTTGTCGCGATCATATCGCGAGAACCGTTTTTCCTCGCGGGTCTTCTCGGTTGCCGTCGGTGGAACGCTGTCGGCATCGGCCAGCCCGGCCAGCGATGCGACAGGTGCCGGTGGAACGGCACTGCCGCGATCAGCCTGTGCCTTCCAGATGAAGAAACCGGCCGTCACCAGCAACAACGCCGACGCCACGCCCGCCAGGAAACGCCCCATGCCCCGCACCCCTGTTCAAAAACAGGCTCGTGACTACCAGCGCGGGCATCAGGCGCAAGTCAGCGAATGCTGGCGATCAGTCTCCAAAAGGTACGCGGCACCGGCACGCCATGGCGCAGGTCGTTCGATGCGAACCGGGCGAGCACCCGCAATGCGCGCGGCAGTCGACCGATGCGCGCCTTGGCCAATGCCTGTCTGGCCAACATCCCCGCCCGCTTCCCTGTCCCGGGGTCGGAACATCGCAGTGCGAAATCGGTGAGAGCCCATCCCCGACCGGCGCCGTTGTCGCATGACTGACCAAGCATCTGCGCGGAAAGCGTGAAAAGCCGGTCGCCGCGCGCTTCGCCATAGGTTTGCAACACGTCCTCTTCGAACGGCAGCGGGTCGAGCAGAACCTCCCACCCCTCGACCAGCCGCGCGAGCACAGGCCCAGCGATGTCGTGGCTGCCCACAACATGCTCCGCCAGGGCGTCGAGGATGGGTTCGCCACGCTGCACCCCTGCCTGCAGGGTCGTCAGCGCCTCATGCCACCAGGTCATGCGCATCTGCCCGACCATCGGCTGCGTCGTCGACACTACGATCGATCCAAGCCGTTGGTCGAGCGCCCAAAGCGCCGCCAACGCGGGTCGAACCGCATGGGGCACATGCGTCAGGGCGAACGCACGGTCCGGGTCCAACATATCGGTCACGAAACAAAAGACATGAAACGGCGCATTAACCTTCCCGATTTAAGTCCTGTTAGCCGTACCCGGTGCATGCGCACTGATCGAACATGCGGAATCGGAACAGGGGCTATGCGCATATCACCGGTAGAACGCGACGCCAGGCTGCATAGCGACGGATTTCTGACGCGTCTGCGCCGGGACAGGCGCGGCAATGCGCTGGTGATGATGGCGATGGCGACAATTCCGCTTGCCGGCATGGTGGGGTCTGCCATCGACATCAGTCGCGGCTACCTGATCAAATCACGTTTGCAACAGGCGTGCGATGCAGGCGTTCTGGCCACGCGGCGGGCGATGACGTCGAATGTGATGGACGCCAGTTCCGTCACCCAGGGTACGAAGTTCTTCAACGTCAACTTCTCGGCGAACACTGCCGGCACAACAAGTGCCGCGTTTTCCGTGACCAATAGTGCCGCTGGCGAAGTTACTGGTACCGGGACTGCTGTCGTACCGATGACCATCACACGGATGTTCGGGACGAACAATGTCACGCTGACCGTAACATGTGGGTCGCGTCTCGAAATTCCGAATACCGACGTGATGTTCGTGTTGGATACGACGGGATCGATGAACGATTGTCCAGACAACTCGGCCTGCAATGGCAACGCAAGTTCAAAGATCGCAGGTATTCGTTCCGCGGTTCTCGATTTCTATGATACGATGGCAACCTCTGTTCCGCCTGGCGCTCAACTCCGTTATGGCTTTGTGCCATATTCCAGCACAGTCAATGTCGGGGCAACCCTGTCTTCGTCCTGGGTTCCAACGGACTGGACCTATCGTTCGCGCGTCGCCAATTTCAACACTCGTGTTGATCCTGTCGATGCCACCGAAAGCAGAACAAATACTTCTTCAGCGCAATGTACGGTATATCAAGTCAATCGCAGCTATCCAACGCTCGATGGTCCAACCTATTCTACAACCGACGCGGCTGGATTCACCACAACATTGGTATATAGCGCGATATCATGGACAAATTCTAATTCCGGAACCTGCACGCGCAACCGCAGAACCTCGGTATCACCGACAGCCTACAGCTTTACCAACTTTACCTATCGGTCGGAATCGTACGATCTATCGACCTTCAAAACGGGATCGTCCGTTAATGTTGCGACTGCTACGCCAGCATCAACTGTTTATGTAGGATCCTCACGTCCGGTCGACATGGTAGAGCTCGCCGCTATTCCGACATACGGCGGGGCCGAAGAAACCACCACTTGGGGCGGCTGTATCGAGGAACGCGATACCGTGCCGAATGCTACCTTTAATTATGGCACAATCCCTGCGGCAGCATATGATCTCGATATCGATGCATTGCCCAGTTCGACGCCCACGATGTGGCGTCCTTGGTGGCCGCAGATAGTCTGGTCTTCCGGTGGGTCGCGCCCCTTTGCCAGCGCAGCCAATGGATATGCAGCGTGCCCGACAGCGGCGCTCAAAATGGGCATCATGACGCGCAGCGCGGTCCAGACCTATGTAAATGGCCTTAGCCCGATCGGCGGCACATACCATGATACGGGAATGATCTGGGGCGCCCGGCTCATTTCACCAACCGGAATTTTCGCTTCCGAAAACGCCACCGCCCCTAATGGGCAGCCGATCACTCGCAACATCATCTTCATGACAGACGGCCAGATGGCTCCAAACCCCACAATTTACGGGATGTATGGCTATGAAGCGGACGACCGGCGTATCAGTGGCGCGTCACCAGGACCTGGCTCGTCGCCCTACACTGAGCTGATCAACCGCCACAATTCGCGCTTCCGCGCGATGTGCGATGCGGCGCGTGCAAAGAATATCCGCATCTGGGTCGTCGGCTTCGGCACATCGCTCAGCAGCGACATGACCGCATGTGCCGATCCGGGTCAGGCATTCCAGGCTTCTAACACGGCAACGTTGAGGGCGCAGTTCGCGCAGATCGCCTCGCAAGTCGCCCGCTTGAGGCTGTCACAATGATCCGGCGGCTATTCCGCCGCCTGCGTCAAGACGACCGTGGCGCGACGCTGATCGAATTCGCGATGGTTGTACCGGTCATGCTCGTCGTGATCATGGGCTTGCTCGACATGACCTACCGCCTTTACGCCACGGCGGTTTTTCAGGGCGCTGTGCAAAAGGCATCCCGCGCGGGAACCCTGGCATCGAACAATACGTCCCAAATCGCTATCGATACGGCAATCAAGGATGCCTTCAAGGAGATCAACAGCGGCGTAACGGATTCGTCCTTTGTGTTCACGCGTCGAAATTTCTCGAACTTTACCAATGCGGACAAGCTCGAGCCTTCGACCGGCCCGGGCGGAATTTGCGCCGCCGGGTACACGTACGCCGACTTGAACAACAGCAACTCGTACGACGACGGCGCTCAGTCGGGCCAGGGCGGGGCACAGGATGCAGTCCTGTACACCGCGCAGGTAACCTATCAGAGCATCTTCCCCGTAGCCTCGCTGTATGGGGCGCCTCGTACGCCGACGATCAAGGCGACGACGATTCTTCGCAACCAGCCCTTCGCAACGCAAGGCGCACGCAATGTCGGCACGACAAGGAACTGCCCATGACGTTGCGCTTTCCACAAGTCCTTGGCGCGCTGCTGAAGGATCGCAGCGGCCTTGCGTTCATGGAATTCGCCTACAGCCTGCCGTTGGTGCTTGGCATCGGGCTGGGCGGTATAGAGGCTGCCAATCTGGCCATTACGCGTATGCGTATCAGCCAGATCGGTATGGCGGTCGCCGACAATGCTGCCCGCGCCGGCCAAGGGTCGGGCATGGCACTGGCAAAGATGTACGAATCCGACGTTGCCGACGTCTTCGACGCGGCACGCATTCAGGGCACCACGATCAATTTCAAGGCGCGCGGTAAGGTCATCTTGTCGAGCCTGCAGCCGAACAGTGTCGGCGGGCAGTGGATTGCCTGGCAGCGCTGTTACGGGGACAAGGCTTTTACATCGAATTACGGGACGGCTGGACAAGGCAAAACCGGAACCGCCTTCCTAGGGATGGGGCCGACAAGCGCACTGGTAACGGCCCCGCCCCAGAACGCTGTGATGTTCGTCGAAGTTGCCTACGACTATAAGGCCATTGTCGAACCGTTCGCGCGGGCACTCCAGTATTTCGGCATGAACGTCGATAACCAAGTCATTACCTATCGCGGCGCCTTCATCGTTCGCGAACCGCGTGAGCTGGGCGATTCGACCGATGTCGCAACGACGACAGCCGAGGATTTCGGCCTGTTCCAGAACACTCCCGCCGTGACACGGCAGGTCTGCACCTAACCCTAGCGATAGCAGACCGACTTCGTGGCGGCGATCACGCGATCGACGTTGACGATGGCCGCGCGCTCGAGGTTCGCCGCATAAGGCATCGGCACGTCCTCGTTGGTAACACGCAGGACCGGCGCGTCGAGGTCGTCGAAGCCATGCTCCATCGCAACGGTGACGATCTCGCTCGCGATCGAACAGACCGGGAAGCCCTCTTCGATTACCACCATGCGATTGGTCTTTTTTAGGCTCGCCAGGACCGTTGCCGTGTCGAGCGGGCGCAATGTACGCAGGTCGACGACCTCCGCATCGATCCCTTCCTTCGCCAGCGCCTCGGCCGCTTCGAGCGCGAGGCCGACGCCGATCGAATAGCTGACCAGTGTCACGCTCGTACCCGGGCGCACGATCCGCGCCTTGCCGATGGGGACCAGATGCTCGCCCTCTGGCACCTCGAAACTGCGTCCATAGAGCAGTTCGTTTTCAAGGAAGACGACGGGATCTTCGCAGCGGATCGCAGCTTTCAACATGCCCTTGGCATCCGCCGCGTCATAGGGCGCCATCACGATCAGGCCGGGAACGCTTGCGTACCAGGCCGCAAAGTTGTGGCTGTGCTGTGCGGCCACGCGCGTTGCCGCGCCGTTCGGGCCGCGGAACACGACCGGGCAGCGCATCTGGCCGCCCGACATGTAATTAGTCTTGGCCGCCGAATTGATGATGTGGTCGATCGCCTGCATCGCGAAATTGAACGTCATGAACTCGACGATCGGGCGCAGGCCGCCCATTGCGGCGCCAGTGCCGATACCGGCGAAGCCATATTCGGTGATCGGCGTGTCGATGACACGGCGCGGGCCGAATTCGTCGAGCAGGCCCTGCGTCACCTTGTACGCGCCCTGATATTCGGCAACCTCCTCGCCCATCACGAAAACACGGTCGTCGGCGCGCATTTCTTCCGCCATGGCATCGCGCAACGCTTCACGCAGCGTGATCTTGGTTCCGGATGCGACCGGCTTGTCGGCTACAGCTGCTTGCGCGGCTACGGGCTCCGGTTCCTGACTGAGAGCTGCAGGTGGAGCGACCTTGGGAACCGTTTCTCTTGCCGGTGCTGCAACCGCTTCACCTTCGCCCGCCATAGTCGCTATGATAGTGCCGACCTTCACATTGTCGGTTCCCTCGGGAACGAGAATCAATGCTATCGTACCTTCGTCAACAGCCTCGAATTCCATCGTTGCCTTGTCGGTTTCGATCTCGGCCAGAATGTCGCCGGACTTGACCGTATCGCCAGCCTTTACGAGCCATTTGGCAAGCGTCCCCTCTTCCATCGTCGGCGACAGCGCGGGCATTTTCAGTTCGACAGCC
>JBDUBD010000094.1:0-10471 GCA_040004295.1 Sphingomonadales bacterium
ATCGGCACGGGGAGCGCGCCGCTCTGCATTCCGGGCGACGTTTTGGCGAGATCGGAAAAGTCCGTGTCGGAGTAAAGACCTGTGCCGACAAGGTTTTTATCCGAAGCGATTGGCACTCGACAAGTAGTGGGGCATTGCCCGAGCTTTTGCGCCCGCTGACGACGCATCACGGAGCCGGTCGCTATCGCGCCAAAGTTCCGGCCAAGCCGAAAGCCATTCTCTATCCTCATGAAAGTGTCGGAGGATATCGACGTGCAACAGATCTCGCGCATTATCCCGCAGGGTAACGCGCCCTTTGTTTTAGGAATGACGGCGGTGTGTCGCGCGCGGACGCTGTGAGAGCCACGAAAAAGAGCCGCCCTTTCGGACGGCCCTTCGTCGAACAACCTATGGATAGCGCCTAGCGCGAACCCTCCATCGAATGCTTCAGGTCGCGCATCTGGTCGTGGCCGGTGCGGACCGATCCGAATGCATTTTGCACGGCGGCGCGGGTTTCGCTCGACAGGTCGGTGTCCTTCAACGCGTCCTGGAACTTGTGGAGGATGTGGTCCTCGCCGCGTTCGACTTCGTTGACGATCGCCTTGTCGTCACGACCGGTGACGGCGGCTTTCAGGCCGAGGAAGGTGCGATGCATGCTGGCGAGTACGGTGCCGTCGTCCTCGGGTGTGCCGCCCAGGCGGGCCACTTCGCTCTGAAGCTGGGTCACGATGCTGCGGCGCTCGCTGGCGCGGGCGGTGAACATGTCGGCGAAGCGCGAGTTGTCGGATTCCTTGGCGGCTTCGGTATAGCCATCGACGCTGTCGAGCGTTGTCGCGATCAGCGAATTGAGCGTGTGGATGTCGGCGTTGCTGTCGAACATATGGATTCTCCTTTGAAGTGAGCAGGTTAAACGCAGCGTGCGGCGATTAGGTTGCGCGAGATTTTCATGCGGGCGGCGCAATTTCATGACGAATTCGTAATGTTTCAGTCAGCCTGTCGCCACGGCGGGCGGGGTAGACCCACATCATCGATGCACTCGACTGTGCCGGATGCCCCCGACGGATCGGGCTTCGGGCGGAACAGGTCAGGGCATCGTTCGACTTTGATGGCTCGGCCATGTTTTGAGAGGAAGATGATGATGATCAAGGTACGTAACGCACTCGGCTTTACGATCGCGCTGGCGATGGCTTCGGCGCCCGTGCTGGCAGCCACCGCCGCCAAGCCGGCAGCGGCGAAGCCCGCCGCAGCGAAGGTCGTTGTGACGAAGGCCGTCATAGCCAAGCCTGTGGCCGCAAAGACCGTTGCAGCGAAACCCGCAGCGCCGGTGCATGTCGTCGCCGCCAAGCCAGCCGCAAAACCCGCGCCCGTCCGTGTTGCGGCCAAGCCCGCAGGCCGTCTGGTCACGACCAAGACCAGCACCGGCAAGACGGTCACGTACAATTGCAGCCTGACGGGCAACGCAACGAAGGCTGCCTGCAAGGGATAAGTCCGAGGTGCAGGATCGGTCCTGCGCTCCTCGCCTGGCCGCTGCATGCCCCACGCTGGGCGGCAGCGGCCTTTTCTATGCTGGTGCCGGTTCCGGATCGGCACCCGGAACGTCGAGCACGGCGCGCAGGCCGGGTTCGGCATCCTCCAGGACAAATGTCCCCCCGTGCAGATGCGCGATCGTTGCGACCAGCGACAAGCCCAGCCCCGCGCCACCCGCCGTTCGCGCAGGGTCCAGCCGCCCGAAGCGGCGCAGCGCCTCGCCCCGCCGGTCCGAAGCAATCCCCGGCCCGTCGTCGCTGACCGTGATGCGGACGTGCGACCCGGCAGGCGCGAGCGACAGCATGATATGCGACCCGCCCGTCGCATATTTCAGAGCGTTGTCGATCAGATTGGCCAGCGCCTGCCCCAGTAATTCACGGTGCGCGCGGACCATGAAGGGGGCGGGGACGGCGGTTTCGATGGCGAACCCCTGATCCTCGGCCAGGGGGCCATAGACCTCGGCAAGGTCGGCGATCATCGTCGCCGCGTCGAAGCGGGTGAACTGGTCGGTGCCCAGCCCGGCCTCGGCCCGGCTGATCTGCAGCGCCGTCGTCAGCATCCGCAACAGTCCGTCGGCCTCGTCCGACGCGCTGCCCAATGCTTCGAGTGCGGTGGCATCGCGGGTTCCCTGGAGCGCGCGCTCGATCGTGGCCTTCAACCGGCTGACCGGCGAGCGAAGATCGTGCGCCAGCGCGTCGGTGACCAGCCGCAACTCGGACACCAGCGCCTCGATGCGCACGAGCATGGCGTTGATCGCCTCACCCAACCGGTCGAACGCATCGCCCGATCCGTCATGCACGACACGCTGTGACAGATCGCCGGTCGCGACGGTTTCGGCGGTCGCTGCGATCCGCGCGATGCGCCGTGCGATGGCACGGGCAAAGCCGAAGGAGGCGATCAGCGCCAGCACCAGTCCGGCGCCGAGCGCGCTGAGAAACGCAACCTCGCTTGCCTGCGTCAGGCGGTCCTCGTCTTCCATCACCTGACCGGTGAGCAGGCGATACCCCTGCGGCAGATCGGCCGCCATTACCCCCATCAATTCACTGTCGCCGGCACCCGCGCGGCGCAGGCGAAGCGTCTGCCAGCGGTGGGTGCGACCGATTTCCTCGGGCCAGCGCGGCAGGTTTCCCGCGACCAACGTGCCGTCGGGCCTGGCCAGCGCGATGACAGCGTCGCGCCGCGCAAAGGCCTCCAGCCGCTGACCGACGGCCGCCGCCGCGCCCGCAATGCCCCGATCGCGGAAGCTGTCCGAGATGTCGGCGCGCAGTTCGAGCGCATAGTCCTCGGCCCCGCGGTCGATCACGGTGCGTGTGAGGCCATTCATGAATAGCAATGCCGCGCCGACCGAAACCGCCTGGGCGATGAAAAAGGTGACCGCGATGCGCCCCGTGGTCGATTTCAGATTGCGGAGCAGCGCGTTCACAACTGCGTCAGTCCGGTTCGCCGAGCATATAGCCCGCGCCCCTGACCGTCTTCAGCAGCTGCACCGCGAATCCGTCGTCGATCTTCTTGCGGATACGGCTGACATGCACGTCGATGACGTTCGTTCCCGGATCGAAGTGATAATCCCACACCCCCTCGAGCAGCATCGTCCGTGTGACCAGCTGGTTCTTATGGCGCAGCAGGAATTCGAGCAGCCGGAACTCGCGCGGCTGCAGGTCGATGGTCCGCGTGTTGCGCCGCACGCGCCGCGACAGCAGGTCCATGGTCAGGTCGGCGCACGACAGGTTAGTCTCGACTGCGACCGTGCCGCCATGTTTGCGAAGCAGCAACTGCAGCCGGGCGAGCAGTTCGGCAAACGCGAACGGCTTTGCGAGATAGTCGTCGGCACCGCCGGTCAGCCCCTCCACTCGCGCATCGACGGCATTCAGCGCCGACAGGATGATGACGGGCGTCGCGATCTTGCCGGCGCGCAGCGCGGCGAGCACGGCCATGCCGTCCATCCCCGGCAACATGCGGTCGAGGATGATTGCGTCATGGACGCCTTCGGTCGCGAGGAACAATCCGTCGCGGCCGTTGTCGGCCTGATCCACGACGAACCCGGCCTCGGCCAGCGACTTGGCGATGAATTCGGCAGTTGTCCGGTCGTCCTCGACCAGCAGGATCTTGTGGCCCATACGCCCTCTGTGCCCTCCGCTGTGGTCATTATGGACGTGCAGCGTCGATCCTGTCGAGCCGCCGCCGGTCGGTCCGTCCGTCGGAAACACCCGCATCACCGCTGGGGAGTGGCGATGCGGGTGGTCCGGCGAACAGGCGAGTTAAGCTTCGGGACTCTCGCTCGTGTTCCGCGGGGGCGTGCGGGTGCCGGACACGTCGGTCTGTGCAATGTTCGCCCAGACAATCCTTTATAGCACGCCCCGCGACATGCGCGTCGTAGGACCGGCCACCCAACCGGGGCGTTACCGCTTCATGTCCAATTGGTAATGTTGGGCCGGGCTATTCGGCGGCGCGCCGGTTCCGCCACCAGCGACGGAGCAGAAACCCCAGCCCGACGACCACGGCTATCGCCACGCCGCCGCCGGCAACGCGCAGGCCGATGTGGCTGATCACCGTCACCACCTGTGCCGCGCGGTGGCCCAGCCAGTATCCGAGCGATGTGAGCAACGGTGCCCATATCGCCGCCGCCAGGAAGTTCAGCGGCACGTACAGCCGCGTCGGCACGTGCGACATACCGATGGCGATCGGGCTGACCGTGCGCATGCCGGGGATGAAGCGGAATGCCAGGATGAACTTGCGCGGGTGTCGCTCTATAAAACGTTCGGCGCGTGCGAAGGCGGGCTTTTGAGCGATACGCATGATGCGCGGGTGATGGCGGAAGCGTCGTCCGGCATGGAACCACAGCTGGTCGAGCATGAACGAGCCGAGCGTTGCCGCGATCATCGCGCCCGCCACCGGCACCAGCCCACGCCCTGCCATCACACCGCCCGCCACGACGACGGCCTCCCCCTCGATGCCCGCACCTGCGAAAATGGCGAGCAGGCCGTATCTGGTGATGAGGGTTTCGATCATGTATTGCTCATGGTGCCAGTGGCGATCTCCGCCAAGAGTTGACTTTTCGGCCCCGGGCTGTAGTGGCCCGCGCTCCGGCGGATCCACCGCCTGGCTATGGGTTCCTCATACGGCCCATCGACGAACCGAAGGGATACCCAATTATGCGCCATCGTGTCGGCGGACGTAAACTACAGCGCACATCGTCGCATCGTACAGCCCTGTTCCGCAATATGGCGGCAGCGCTGATCAAGCACGAGCAGATCACGACCACGCTCGCCAAGGCGCGCGAACTGCGCCCCTACACCGAAAAGCTGATCACGCTGGCGAAGAAGGGTGGCCTTTCCAACCGTCGCCTCGCGCATGCGCGGTTGCTCGACGACACGCAGCTGGTGAAGCTGTTCGACGTGCTGGCCGTGCGTTACGCCGACCGCGCCGGTGGCTATTGCCGCATCGTCAAGACCGGCCCGCGCATGTCGGACGCTGCCGACATGGCGATCATCGAATTCATCGACCGCGACGTCGACGCCAAGGGCCAGGATTCGGGTCCGGTCGGTATGGAACTCGAAGACGCTGAATAAGCTGCTCGCTTAGAGGCGCTTGCTGCTAAGCCAAAGGCGACATAGGCTCCGGAGATCATCTCTCCGGAGCCTTTTCTTTGAACTCTGTCTCTTTTGCGGCACTCGCCGCCGTCCTATCTGCCCCTCTCATGGCGGCACCCCTTACATACCCCGAAACGGCCAGGGTTGATGTCGTCGAGACGCAGTTCGGCGAGAAGGTTCCGGACCCGTATCGCTGGCTGGAAAACGATGTACGCGTCGACCCGAAGGTGCGCGACTGGGTGACGGCGGAGAACAAGGTCACCGACGCCTATCTCGCGACGCTGCCGGGGCGGGACGCCTTCGCGGCGCGGATGCGCGAACTCTATAATTACGAACGCATGGGCAATCCGCGCAAGGCGGCCAACCGGTATTTCTATTCGCGTAATACCGGGCTGCAGAACCAGTCGACGCTGTGGGTTCGCGACGGGTTGGCGGGCGAAGGCCGCTTGTTGCTCGACCCCAATGCCTGGGCGAAGGACGGCGCGACCGCACTCGCCGAATGGGCGCCGTCGGACGACGGGCGCTACCTCGCCTATGCAGTGCAGGATGGCGGCACCGACTGGCGCACGATCAAGGTCATCGACGCGGGTACCGGCAAGGAAATGCCCGACCGCGTCGAATGGGCCAAGTTCACCGGCATCGCGTGGAAGCCCGACGGCAGCGGATTTTTCTACTCGCGCTTTGTCGCGCCCGAGCAGGGCACGAAGTTCCAGTCGCTGAACGTCGATCAGCAGGTCTATTTCCACCGCATCGGCACCGCGCAGTCGGACGACCTCAGGGTCTATGCGACGCCCGACCGGCCGAAACTGAACCACGGCGCGCAAGTCACCGACGACGGCAAATGGCTGGTCATCAGCTCGACCGAGGGCACCGATCCAAAGATCGAAGTGACCGTGGCCCCGCTGAGCGCTGCGGGCGTTGGCAAGCCCCGCATGCTGATCGCGGGCCTTGCGAACAGCTGGGATTTGGCGGGGAACGTCGGCAACGACTTCTGGTTTGTGACCGACAAGGATGCGCCCAAAGGCCGCATCGTCCGTGTCGATGTGGCGGCGAAGACACCCAAGCTCGTTCCCGTCATCGCCCAGACCGAAGACACGCTGGTCGGCGCATCGTTGATCGGCAAGCGGCTGGTCGTCGCCTATCTGGGCGATGCCAAGTCTGAGGCCGAGCTTTACGAGCTGGACGGCAAGAAGGTCGGCGTCGTGCCGCTTCCCGGTATCGGCACGGCGGCGGGGTTCGGCGGGAAGACGGGGGACCGCGAAAGCTTTTTCACGTTCAATGGTTTCACCATGCCTTCGACGGTCTATCGCTATGACAGCGCGACCAATGCGATCGAGCCGTTCTTCCAGCCCAAGCTGGCGTTCGACCCCGCGCAGTTCGAAACCGACCAGGTCTTTTATCCGTCGAAGGACGGGACGAAGATCCCGATGTTCATCATCCGCAAAAAGGGTGCGGCGCGGGGGCCGCAATCGACGCTGCTCTATGGCTATGGCGGGTTCAACGTCTCGCTGACGCCGGGGTTTTCGGCGACGCGACTGGCGTGGCTGGAGGCGGGCGGCGTGGTCGCCATCGCCAACCTGCGCGGTGGCGGCGAGTACGGCAAGGCGTGGCACGAGGCGGGCAAGCGCGCGCTGAAGCAGAACGTGTTCGACGATTTCATCGCTGCGGGCGAATATCTGGTCGCGCAGGGGATCACTTCGCCGTCGAAGCTGGCGATTCAGGGCGGGTCGAACGGGGGGCTTCTCGTCGGTGCGGTCGTCAATCAGCGGCCCGACCTGTTCGCGGCTGCACTACCTGCGGTCGGTGTGATGGACATGTTGCGCTTCGACCGGTTTACCGCCGGACGCTACTGGACCGACGATTACGGCAACCCCGCGGTCGAGGCCGACTGGCGTATCCTGCGCAGCTATTCGCCGTTGCACAACATCACGCCCGGCAAGGACTATCCGGCGATCCTGGTGACGACCGCCGACACCGACGACCGCGTCGTGCCGGGGCACAGCTTCAAATATGCCGCCGCGCTTCAGGCGGCGAAGGCGGGCGACAAGCCGCACCTGATCCGCATCGAAACGCGGGCCGGGCACGGCAGCGGCAAACCGACCGACAAGATCATCGAGGAAGCTGCCGACCAATGGGCGTTCATCGCCAAATGGACGGGGCTGGATGCGAAGCAGCTGACGAGTGCGGGTACGAAGACGCCGGGAAGCTAGAGGGTAGGGATTTCTCGCGAAGCCGCGAAGCTTCCTTTCTTGCCCGTCATCCCGCCAAGGCGGGATGACGGGACAGGTGCAACGTCCTTCGCGAACCAACCCCTCTTTACGCGGCCAGCAATTCCAGCTCGCGTTCATCGACCGTCACGGCCGGTGCGGCCGTAGCGGGCACCGCCTTCAACCCGGTACCCTTTACCGACGCACGCTTGCGATCCGGGAACAGGAACCGTGAGGCGAGCACTGCTACGCCCAGCACCGCATAGGCACCGATCGAGTACCAGGGCGCAAACACGACGGGCACTGCCAGCGGAATGCGGAGCAGCATGGGGCTGAAGCCGAAGTCGTCGCCGATCGCCTGGCAAACGCCGAAAACCGTGTCGTCGCGCATGAGGGGATTGGTGGTCTTGGCGGTCATCGTCGTTCGTCCTTGGTTTTGATCCGTTGATGCTCAGCTATCAGCACGAGCCGTGCCAGTTCGCTAAGATATTGAAAATAAACATCTTATGAAAACTCGGGCACAAGCTGGCTTTCGAGCTCTTACCAATTATAGGTGATATTTACCGACATCTGGCCAAGTGAAAAGGTCTGGGGAAGGCGCTATCGGGTGCTGTGTCGATCCGAAATCACGTTTCGATCAGGGTTCGAAATCGTTCGATGAACGCCTTGCGAGAAATAGGCCCCGGATACTTTCATTTCGCTGACGGACCAATTCAGCATCGCGACAACGCGACTCGTGCAGTACGATGACGCAGGCTCCCGAAATGGCGAGCCCAGTCGAGGAACAGATGAGATGAAGATGTTGCGTTCAGTCACCGTCGGGGCCGTCGCCACCGCGATGCTCGCGACTTCGACCGCACCCGCCATGGCGCAGGGCTACCCCGGCGGTTACGGCGGATATGGTCGTCCCACTTACGGGCAAGGCTATAACAACAACCGCTATCGCCATCGCGGCAACGACAACACCGGCGCGATCGTCGCGGGTGTGATCGGCGTCGGCATATTGGCCGCGATCCTGTCCTCGGCATCGAAATCGAACCGCAATACCGGCAACGCGGCCTATGGTTCGATCCGCAGCGACAATGACGCGGCGGATGCCTGCGCCTCAGAGGCCGAACGCCAGAGCGGCGGAAACGCCCGGACGCGGTCGATCGACACGGTCGATCAGGTGAGCGGCGGGTTCAACGTGCGTGGCACCGTTTCGACATCGTACAGCGGCAACGGCGATAGTGATGCGCGCGGGTTCAACTGCACGGTCCGGCAGGGCAATGTGCAGCGTATCGACTTCGGCGGTTACGCTGACGGCTATTAACGCCGGATAATGTCTCGCTCGCCGCCCGAACAACGACCCCGGGCGGCGAGCGGTGATGACAGCCCAGACCGTCCTCGCTACGGGAGGCCATGTCCTCCCTCGACTCCGCCCATTCATCCTCCATCCTGATCGTCGATTTCGGCAGCCAGGTGACCCAGCTCATCGCCCGGCGCGTCCGCGAAGCCGGGGTTTATTGCGAAATCGCACCCTTCAACGCCGCCGAGGCCGCGTTCGAACGCATGAAGCCTGCGGGTATCATCTTCGGGGGCGGGCCGGCATCGGTCACGCATGAAGGCAGCCCGCGCGCGCCACAGAAGTTCTTCGAGGCCGGCCTGCCGATCCTCGGCATCTGCTACGGGCAGCAGACGATGTGCGCGCAACTCGGCGGACGCGTCGGCAGCACCGAAAGCCGCGAATTCGGGCGTGCCTTCCTGCAGGTCGATGACAGCTGCGTGTTGTTCGACGGGCTGTGGAAGCCGGGCGAAAGCCACCAGGTGTGGATGAGCCACGGTGACAAGGTGGAGGCACTACCCCCCGGTTTCCGCGTCGTCGCCACATCCGAACGCGCACCGTTCGCGGTCGTGGCAGACGACACGCGCCGCTTTTACGCGACGATGTTCCACCCGGAGGTCGTCCACACACCCGACGGCGCAAAGCTGATCGCCAATTTCGTGCGGCATGTTTGCGGATGCCCCGGTGACTGGACGATGGCGGGATATCGCGCGGCCAAGATCGCCGACATCCGCGCGCAGGTCGGCGACGGACGGGTCATCTGCGGCCTATCGGGCGGGGTCGATTCATCGGTCGCGGCGGTACTGATCCACGAGGCGATCGGCGATCAACTGACCTGTGTGTACGTCGACCACGGCCTGATGCGCCTGCGCGAGAGCGAGCAGGTCGTCGGGCTGTTCCGCGAGCATTACGGGATTCCGCTGATCCACGTCGATGCCGAGACGTTGTTCATGAACGGTCTCAAAGGCCTCACCGACCCCGAGGCGAAGCGCAAGTTCATCGGCAAGACCTTCATCGACGTGTTCGAGGCCGAAGCGAAGAAGATCGGCGGCGCAAAGTTCCTGGCACAGGGGACGCTCTATCCCGACGTGATCGAGAGCGTGTCGTTCACCGGCGGCCCGTCGGTGACGATCAAGAGCCACCACAATGTCGGCGGCCTGCCCGATCGCATGGACATGGCGCTGGTCGAGCCGCTGCGCGAGCTGTTCAAGGACGAGGTCCGTGTGCTGGGCCGCGAACTGGGGCTGCCCGAGGCGTTCGTCGGACGGCATCCGTTCCCGGGACCGGGCCTTGCGATCCGCATTCCCGGCGAGGTTACGCGGGAACGTTGCGACGTACTGCGCAAGGCCGACGCGATCTATCTCGAGGAAATCCGTAACGCCGGTCTGTACGACGCGATCTGGCAGGCATTCGCAGTGCTGCTCCCCGTACGGACCGTCGGTGTAATGGGCGACGGGCGGACGTACGAACATGTCTGTGCGCTGCGGGCCGTGACCAGCACCGACGGCATGACGGCAGACATCTACCCGTTCGACGCGGCGTTCCTGTCGCGGGTGGCGACACGCATCGTCAACGAAGTCGAGGGCATAAACCGCGTGGTGTACGATTATACCTCGAAGCCGCCGGGCACGATCGAGTGGGAATGATTCGGGGCCATTTTTGGCTATCGCGATCAATCAGCATCGTCCCATCAACGCATTGAAATAAAAAGATTATCTCACGTTGTCTATCGGGATCAATCGCGGAGCAGCGGTTGGCTCTGGCGTCATGCGTGACGGTATCCGGTAAACTTGCACTTGGCCCAATCCAGCGATACCGTCAGAGGTATTGAAGCCAGTGACGGT
>JBDUBD010000095.1:0-10346 GCA_040004295.1 Sphingomonadales bacterium
GCCTGGAACTCGATGAAAGCTTCGGTCCATCGGGCCTGCGATCCTATGCACCGATCACCTCGGCGCTCAGCGGCCTCGAAAGCGAGATCGGCTATCCCGACAGCGACGAACCGACTGGCGGGATGGCGATCGGCATTTCCGATCCTGTCGCCGGCTGGCACGGCTTCACCCTGCTGCTTGGCGCACTGCTCGGCGCGGCGCGCTCGCAGGCTGGCGGGTGGATTCGACTGTCGCAGCTCGAGACACTATCCTCTGTCCTTCCGGAGATGTTCCTGGCCGCGCAGGACCCGGCGCTTGCGCAGGGCCGCGTTCCCGTCAAAGCTGTGCGATGCACCGATGGCGATGTTTTCGTCAGGGTTGCAGAGGACGTCTGGAAGATGTTGGTTGCGAACGGCTCTATCGACGAGAGCGGCGACGACCCGCGCGCGCGCCGGATCGATGAGCTCGTCGTCGGCGTCGAGGCAGCAGGCGGACGCGCATGGCCGGTCTTCAACATCGATATCCAGGACCGCTGGAAATCGGTCTTCGGCCGCGCGCTCATGGCGCCGGTGGATCACGAGCTGTGCGGTCGCGAGGAGCTTCTCAGCCATGGGTGGATGCTCGACGGCGAGGTGGTCCTTCCACGCGAAAGCGCGCCGGTGATCGGTGCCGATACCGACAGCGAAATGGCCAGCCTGCTGAACCTAGACGAAGACAGAATTGCCACGCTTCGGCAGAACCGTGTTTTGAGCTGACAGGACGGCCATGCAACATCGCGGCGCAGCACCTTCATCCGTCATCCCGACGTCGGTCGACCGGGGATCGGAACCTTACAAGCGCAACCAGGCCGCGAACAGCGAACTCGTGCGCAAGCTCGAGGACGAACTCGCCCTATCGCGCGCGGGCGGCGGCCCCGCCAAGATCGCGCGTCACCGCGAACGCGACAAGCTGCTGATCCGCGAACGGATCGAACTCCTGATCGATCGCGATTCCGCCTTTCTCGAATTATCGCCGCTGATGGCATGGGGTACCGAGTTCGATAACGGTGCTTCGGTCGTCAACGGCATCGGGGTCGTCAACGGGGTCGAGTGTGTGATTTCGGGCGCGGACCCGACGATCAAGGGCGGGTCACTGAACCCCTATTCGCTCAAGAAGACGTTGCGCGGCCTCGAAATCGCGCTGCAAAACCGCCTGCCCTATATCAATCTCACGGAGTCCGGGGGGGCCGACCTGCGCTTTCAGGGCGAAACCTTCATTCTCGGCGGGCAGTACTTCCGTTCGATCACGGAATTGTCGAAGGCGGGGATACCGACGGTTTCGATCGTGTTCGGGCCCTCGACGGCGGGCGGGGCCTATGTCCCAGGAATGAGCGATTACGCTATCATGGTTCGCGGGCGCTCCAAGGTGTTTCTCGCCGGACCACCGCTCGTCAAGATGGCAACCGGCGAGATCACCGACGACGAGGAACTGGGCGGCGCCGAAATGCACGCCAAGGTGTCGGGGCTCGGCGATTATCTCGCCGAAGACGAGACCGACGCGATCCGGATAGCCCGCGACGTCATCGGCCATCTGAGCTGGACCAAGGCCGGTTACGGCCCCACCCTCCCCCCGATACCACCAGTCCACGACCCCGAGGAGCTTCTTGGTGCGGTCTCTGCCGAGCCGAAGGAACCGTTCGACGTCAGGGAGGTGCTCGCGCGCGTCCTCGATGGTTCGCTGTTCGACGAGTTCAAGCGTGGCTATGGCAACAACTTGGTAACGGGGTGGGGATCAATCCACGGCTATGCGGTCGGCGTTCTCGGGAACAATGGCGTCCTGTTCAGCGCCGATGCGCAGAAAGGCGCGCAATTCATTCAGCTGTGCAACCAGCGCAGCATCCCCCTGCTCTTTGTCCAGAACATCACGGGGTTCATGGTCGGACGTGATTATGAGCGCGGCGGCATCATCAAGGATGGGGCCAAGCTGATCAACGCCGTGACCAATTCGGAAGTGCCGCACATCACGCTGATGGTCGGATCCTCGTTCGGCGCCGGAAACTACGGCATGGCGGGCCGCGCTTTCCGCCCGCGTTTCGTATTCACTTACCCGTCGCATCGCATCGCTGTGATGGGACCGGCGCAGCTCGCCGGCGTGATGGAAATGGTCAGCTCGCAGGCAGCCAAGGCGCGCGGCGAGCCTTGGGACGAAAAGAAATCCGCGACCATGCGTCTCGATCACGAGCGAAAAATCGAAAGCGAGTCGACCGCTTTCCACGCGACCGGCCAGGGCTGGGACGACGCGATCATCGACCCGCGCGATACGAGAACCGTTCTCGGCCTTGCCCTTTCGGCGGTGCACAGCGCGCCGGTCGAAGGGGCGACCGGGTTCGGGGTGTTCAGGATGTGACGATGGCAGAAACGCTTCCTACGCAGCGGCCCATTCGCCGCCTCCTGATTGCAAATCGCGGCGAGGTCGCGTGCCGGATCGCACGCACAGCCAAGGCGATGGGGATCTCTCCCGTGACCGTCTACTCCGAACCGGATGCGAATGCGCGCCACGTTCGCATATGTGACGGCGCGCTCGCAATCGGCGGTACCACCGCCGCGGAATCCTATCTTCGCGGCAATGTGATCATCGACGCCGCGCGCCGCTTGCAGGCCGACGCGATTCACCCCGGCTATGGCTTTCTGTCCGAGAACGCCGATTTCGCTGCCGCAGTGCTGGATGCTGGTCTGACCTGGGTTGGCCCGCGCCCGGAAACGATCACCGTAATGGGTGACAAGGTTCGAGCGAAGCGCATGATGGAGGCGGCGGGCGTGCCGGTGCTGGTCGACGTCGTCGTCGAGGAAGATACCGATCTGCAAGCCGCGGCCGCCCATATCCCGCTGCCGATCATTGCGAAAGCTGCGGCGGGCGGCGGCGGCAAGGGCATGCGCCTGATCGAAGACCGCAAGGATCTCGAGGCGATGGTTCAGGCTTGCCGGCGCGAGGCCGCGGCCGCCTTCGGCGACGATCGCGTGTTTCTCGAGCGGTTCCTCCCCGGGCCACGCCACATCGAGGTGCAGATCGTCGGCGATACGCTTGGCAATGTCATCCATCTCTTCGAGCGCGAGTGCTCGATCCAGCGGCGGCACCAGAAGGTCGTCGAGGAGGCGCCATCATCCGCGATAGACCAGAGCCTTCGCGATACCTTGACCGACGCGGCGGTCGCGGCGGGCAAAGCGCTCAAATACGAAGGCGTCGGCACCGTCGAATTCGTCGTCGGCGAGGATCGCTCGATCGCGTTTCTGGAGGTCAACACACGGCTGCAGGTCGAGCATCCGATCACCGAGGCGATCACCGGCCTCGACCTTGTCAGAATCCAGCTCGAGGTCGCGCAAGGGCTGCCGCTCCCGGTCACCCAGGACGAGGTGCAGCGAAACGGCCACGCAATCGAGGCGCGGCTCTATGCCGAAGATCCCGGTCACGGCTATCTTCCCGCAGCGGGCGACCTTCACCAGTTTGAACCGTCTCCTTCGGACACGGCACGTTGGGACAGCGGCTTCGAGAGCGGCGCGACCGTTTCGTCGTTCTACGATCCGCTGCTGGCCAAGGTGATTGCCTATGCGAGCACGCGTACCGAGGCCGCGCAATTGCTCGAACGCGCGCTCCAGACCGCCCATCTGCAAGGGCCACCGAACAACCGCGACCTGCTGTGCGCGATCCTCTCGCATGACGCTTTCCTCGCCGGAAAGACGACCACGTCGTTCCTCGCCGAACATTTTCCCGATGACGCGGCGCGCCGGTTCGCGCCCTCCGCGACGATGCTGCGCGACGCCGCAGTCATCGCAGCACTCGCCGGTGAAACGAAACGATCCGCCGGTACGACGCTTCCGTCCGGCTGGCGTAACAATCCTGCTCAGGGCCAGCGCGTCGTGTTCGACGGCGAGCCCGGGATCGCACTCGAATACCGTCATCACCGCGACGGCAGCTGGATTTTCACGATCGGCGAAGAAGATGTCGTCGTGCGCCGCTTCAGTGCGGACACGACGTGGATCGATATCGAGATCGATGGCCGACGCTTCGCCGCTCGCCATTCGTCGGTGGCCGCAGGCGAAACGCTGGTCTGGGAAATCACTGCTCCGCATGGCCATGCCGGACTCGTCGAAGCGCCGCGTTTCCCGCTGCCGAAGCCGCCGGAGATCGCTGGGGCAACACGGGCGCCGATGCACGGGCTGGTCCGGGCGGTCGAAGTCGCCGTAGGTGACTCCGTCGTGAAGGGCCAGTTGCTCTGCACGGTCGAGGCGATGAAAATGGAGCATCGCATGCTCGCGCCGAACGATGGCATCGTCACTTCGGTATCGGTCGAGGCGGGCCAGCAGGTCGAAACCGACCAGGTCCTTGTAACCGTCGACGACGGCTCTCCCGCCGAATGACCCGGACTTCTCCTCTGCGCGTCGCCAATATGTCCGGCTATTATGGCGACCGGCTTGAGGCGGCCCGCGAAATTGTCGAACGCGGCGAGATCGACGTGCTGACCGGCGACTATCTCGCCGAACTCACGATGCTGATCTTGTGGAAGATGCGCCAGAAGGATCCGTCCACGGGATATGCGACGACGTTCCAGGCGCACGTGGCAGACCTGCTTGGGACCTGCCTCGACCGGGGAATCAAGATCGTTACCAACGCCGGCGGGCTCAACCCGCGCGGGCTTGCCGAAGCCGTTCGCGCGCAGGCAGCCGCACTCGGACTCGCGCCGAAGATCGCCTATGTTCATGGTGATGACGTCGTCGACGCCCTGCCGGGCCTAATCGCCCAGGGCCACGACCTGTGCCACCTCGATACCGGCATGGCTTTTGCCGATCTCGGCAAGCCGGCGGTCACGGCAAACGCGTATCTGGGTGGGTGGGGCATCGCGGCCGCACTCGCCGAAGGTGCCGACATCGTGATCTGCCCGCGCGTCACCGATGCCGCACTCGTGGTCGGCCCGGCCGCCTGGGCGTTTGGATGGTCGCGTAGTGACTGGGACCGGCTCGCCGGTGCCGTCGTCGCAGGCCATATCATCGAATGTGGCGCGCAGACGACTGGCGGCAATTTTTCCTTCTTCCAGGACGTCCCTGATGACGCCCTTCCCGGCTTTCCGATCGCCGAGATCCATCCGGACGGGTCGAGCGTCATAACCAAAGCGCCCGGGACCGGCGGCATTGTCACGGTCGATACCGTATCCGCGCAGATCCTCTACGAGATTCAGGGCGTGCGTTATGCCAATCCCGACGTCGTCACGCGGTTCGATTCGATTGACGTGACCCAGGACGGGCCTGACCGCGTCAGGGTCTCCGGCATTCGCGGCGAGCCGGCCCCCGCCGACGCGAAGATCGCGATCAATTATGTCGGCGGCTATCGCAACGAGATGACGATGGTCCTGACCGGGCTCGACATTGATAAAAAGGCGGCGCTCGCCGAAAAGTCGGTGCGGCTGTTGTGGAAAGAGACACCGTTCGGGACGCTCGAGTTCCACCTCTGGCGGTCCGACCGCGCCGATCCGTCGACGAACGAGGAAGCCTGTGCCCTGCTGCGCGTGACCGTCAAGGACGGCGACAAGCGTCGCGCCGGACGCACGTTCTCGGACGCCTTCGTCCAGGCGGCGCTATCGTCGTACCCCGGCTTTTTCCTGACGACCCCACCCAGCCAAGCCAGCGAATACGGCATTTACTGGCCGGCGCTCATCCCCGCGCATCTTGTTCCCCATAGCGTCACCCTATGGGACGGCCGAACGATGGAGATCGCTCCGACACCGGCGGGTTCTCCGGCGGCCACGAGCCACACCGAACAGGTTTTGGCGCCCGAGCCCGAAGCCGGAACGGTCGAGGTCGCACTCGGGCGACTGTTCGGAACGCGGTCCGGTGACAAAGGCGGAAACGCCAACATCGGCGTCTGGGCACCAGACGAAAAATCGTACGAATGGCTTAGCGCTTTCCTGACCATCGAGCGTCTGAAAGCAATTTTGCCGGACGTCGAGCCCTTTAGCATCGCCCGACACACGCTTGCCAATCTTCGCGCAATGAACTTCGTCATCGTCGGCCTGCTCGGTGAAGGCGTGGCCTCGTCAACGAGGATGGACCGGCAGGCGAAAGGCCTGGGCGAGTATCTTGGCTGTAAGACGATCCGTGTTCCCGGCTGGCTTGCAGCGCAGCGGAGAAGCCAATGAAAACTCCCGAATCGATCGAGACGCTGACAGTGGTCGGTGCAGGCGCGATGGGGCGCGGCATAGCCTATTGCGGTGTCGCCGCCGGCTATAAAGTCACGATCACTGATTCCAATGCCGCGCAAATCGCAGACGCTTTCGACTGGATCAGCCAGCGCGCCGCCAAGGACGGCGTCGTCACCGATGGCCTTGCCGCCGCCCAAATCCTCGCGGACGCATGCGCCGATGCCGATATCGTCATCGAGGCGGTCGTGGAGAAACTCGAGATCAAGGCGGACGTGTTTCGCGTGGCGGCGGCGGCGTCGGCCCACGCCGTTCTCGCGAGCAACACCAGTGGGATTCCCGTGTCGCGCATCGGGGAGGCGGCGGGCGTTCCTGAGCGCGTCGTCGGAATGCATTTCTTCAATCCCGTTCCGCGCATGCGCCTGTGCGAGATCGTGGTCGGCGACAAGACAGCGGACGAGGCTGTCGCGGTTGCAGAGGCCGTTGCACATCGCATGGGAAAAACCCCGGTCAGGACAGGCGATACGCCTGGATTTCTCGCATCGCGTCTGAACTGCGCTGTTGGTAACGAGGCGCTCCGCATGCTCGAACAGGGGGTGGCGAGCGCGGAGGCGATCGACACCGCGGTGAAGCTTGGCCTGAACTATCCCATGGGGCCGCTCGAACTCCTCGATCTCGTCGGCCTCGACGTTCGGCTCAACGCCCTTCAGACGCTTGACGCCGCCTTCGGCGGCGGCTTCGCGCCGACCGAACTGCACCGTAAGCTCGTCGAGCGCGGGCGGCTCGGTCGGAAGACGCGCGCGGGCATCTATGACTATGACGAGGCGGGCCAAAAGACCGGCGCCGGCGTGACGCCGGACACGCTGTGAAAGCGCTGGTTTTTCGGCCCGGGATGAGCAGCCCCGAGCTCGACGATATCGACATCGATCTTCCACGCGATCATGAAGTTCTCGTCCGCGTCGTCGCCTGTGGCCTCTGCCACAGCGATCTTCATTTCATGGAAAGTCGCAACCAGCCCGCGGGTGTCGGCTTGTACGGGAAGGCCCTCAACAGCCGCATGCAGCCCGGCCCCGCCGAGCGCAGGGCCGAAGAAGCAGCGGCATCGGCGATCGTCATGGGTCACGAGCCTTGCGGCATCGTCGAAGCGGTCGGAAGCGAAGTGACGACGCTGCGAAAGGGCGATCGCGTGATCGGCGCCGGAATTTCGCATTGCGGCAAGTGCCGGCAATGCCTCGCGGGACGCTCTTATCTTTGCCTGTTCCAGCCGCGACGCCATCCGACCGAAACGCCACGCCTGAGCAAGGACGGCGAACGTATCAGCCAGTTCGCCAACCTCGGAGGCTTTGCGGAAATGCTGCTCGCGCACGAGACCAGTCTCGTGAAGATCGGCGACGACATCCCCTTCGCCTCCGCCGCGATCCTGGGATGCAGCGTCGCAACGGGCGCCGGGGCCGCGCTCAATACAGCCAAGGTTACACCCGGTAGCACCGTCGCGGTATTCGGGTGCGGCGGTATCGGACTCTCGGTCATCCAGGGCGCCCGGATCGCGGGCGCGGCGCGTATCTGGGCGATCGATATCGTCGACCTGAAGCTCGACATGGCACGGGAATTCGGCGCGACCGATGTGCTCAATTCCTCCGGTATCGATAGCGTCGAGGTTCTGCTCGAGGCGACCGCCGGCGCTGGCGTGGACTTTACATTCGAGACGACGGCACGCGGCGAGGTCGCGCAGGCGGCGTTCGACTGCCTCGGACTTCGCGGGAAACTCACATGCATCGCCGCAACCCCGTCTAATCTTTCGGGAATCGTCTGGTCGGAGCGACAGATCATCGGGTCGATGATTGGCTCGACGCGCCTGTCGACCGATATCCCGCGCTATCTGGACCTCTATCGCCAGGGTCGGCTGAAGCTCGACGAGATGATCAGCCTCCAGGTTTCGCCCAGTGATTTCTCGACGGCGGCGACGGCGGTGAACGACGGCCGCGCGGCGCGAACCGTGATCAATTTTTCGACCTTCTGACGAGAGTCGCACGCTCGCGCTGGACGAACGAATTCAGTATAAGCATAACTATGAATTATAAACTTGAGAGAGAATGGGCTGATGGACAATCTTGACTCGGCGGAAGTGACGGCGTTCCCCTATCCACGCGACATGACGCGACCGTTCGATCCGCCGCCGGCACTTCAGGCGGCGGCTGCGCGACCGGGTCTGACGAAAGTCAGTATTTGGGATGGGTCCAAGGCGTGGCTGGTCACCCGCTATGCCGATTCGAAGGCCGTCCTCGGGGATGCCCGCTTCAGCGCCGACCCGACAAAACCCGGATTCCCGGAGAAGAGCGCCGGCTACAAGGGTTCGATCGGTCAGGACAAAAACCTGCGGACGATGGACGACCCCGAGCACGCGGCCGAGAAGCGGACCGTCGGCCGCGATTTCACCGTCAAGCGCATCCAGGAGATGCGCCCCGCGATCCAGGCCAAGGTCGATGGCCTGATCGACGATATGCTTGCAAAAGGACCGCCGGCCGACATCGTGCACGACTTCGCGCTTCCCGTCCCGACGATGGTCATCTGCGAGCTGCTCGGCGTTCCCTATGCGGACCGCGAGGAGTTTGCCGAGCGGAGCTACACCTGCCTGTCCTCGGAAGTCTCCGTCGAGGAATCGACGGCGGCAAGTACCGCATTGTTCGACTATGTCGACCGGCTGATCGACATCAAGGACAAGGCGCCTTCGAACGACCTGATGAGCCGGCTCGTCGTCGACGAACTTCGTACCGGGCAAATGACGCGCAAGCACATTGTCGACCTGGCGCGCCTCGTGCTCATCGCAGGACATGAGACGACGGCGAACATGATCGCGCTGAGCATTACGGCGCTGCTGCGCTATCCGGATCAGCTCGCCCTCATCAAGGCGGACCCTTCGCTGGTACCGAACGCCGTCGACGAGCTGCTCCGGTTCATCTCGGTCGCGCATACCGGGCGCCGCCGCGCAGCGATCGCCGACGTCGAGATCGGCGGTCAGATGATCCGCGCCGGCGAGGGTGTCATCGTCGCAAACAGCATGGCCGACAGCGACGACGCAGTTTTCGACGACGCGCGGACGCTCGATATCCGCCGACTGAATGCGCGCGCCACGATGGCGTTCGGTTTCGGCATTCACCAGTGCATCGGTCAATTGCTCAGCCGAGTCGAATTGCAGATCGTTCACAGTACGATCTGGCACCGGATCCCGACGCTCGCGCTGGCTATCCCGTTCGAAGACGTCCCGTTCCGCGAAGACACGTCGGTGTACGGCGTCCGGAATCTGCCCGTGACCTGGTAACAAAACCCGCTTGACAAAGCATTAGCAATGCTAAATGTTAGCGGCACAAACTAATTAGGAGACGATCAATGGCGACCGCTGCACAGACGGCTGAAACCGCCGTCGGCCCAGTCTGGACCGCAATCGAGGACACTGTCGGAAAGTTGCGCGCAAGCCTTCAAAAGGAAGGCGCGGATATGGAAGTTGCGATCGACGACGCGGAGTCCGTGATCAACGTGACGCTCGTTCGTAACCGGATCATCTGCGAAGCCTGCATCCAGCCGGAAAAGCTGGTCCGCACCATGATCACGAACGCGCTGCGCGCCAACCCGGAAGCCTCCGCGCTCAAGTACAAGATCGAAGCCCATAACTGGGCGCTCTAACCTTTCAGCCAAAAAACTAAAATCAGGAGCGGGATTATGCACGGCACTGTCAAACCGAAATCTGCGAAGCGCGCCCAGCAAGAGGGCGATTATACTCTGGAAGTCCTCAGTCCGGTCGCCGACGTCGATAACACCGTTACGCCGCCTTCGCCGCGTATTGACACGCTGAGCGGCAAGACAATCGGTCTTGCCTGGAACCGCAAGCCAGGCGGCAACATCGCGCGCGCGCGCGTCCAGATGCGCCTCGAAGAGCGCTTCCCCGACGCAAAGTTCGTCCTGTTCGACGACGACATCCCATTCGGGCCGGAGACGATCGAGCGCATCGTCGAACAGTGCGACGCGGTCATCACGAATACCGCAGATTGCGGAGCCTGCTCGTCGTGGCTCGCGCATGACTCGATCCAGATCGAACGCGCCGGCGTACCGGTGGTGATGATCACCGCCCGCGCTTTCGTCGACGACGCGGGCATGTCGATGGTAGCCTATGGCATGCCTGACCTGCCGACCGCGATCTTCGAGG
>JBDUBD010000096.1:0-10208 GCA_040004295.1 Sphingomonadales bacterium
GGGAAGATCTCGACGCCGAGTTCCTCCGCCTTGCCGGCGAGCCAGCGGCACAGATTGCCGAGCGAGCCGGTATAGGTGCCCTTGTTGTGCATGAACGACGGCATCATCAGATGCGGCAGCGCGGTTTTCTTCTTCGCCGACAGGACCCAGTGCTGGTTGTCGTTGACCGGCACGTCGGCGAGCGAGCAGCCCGACGTCCGCCATTCGGGCAGCAGTTCGTCGAGCGCCCTGGGATCGACGACCGCACCCGACAGGATGTGCGCGCCGACTTCCGACCCTTTTTCGAGAACGCAGACTGCCAGATCGGCGTTCAGCTGTTTCAGGCGGATCGCCGCACCGAGCCCTGCAGGCCCGGCACCCACGATCACAACATCATAGGGCATCGATTCGCGTGTGGTCATCTCGGTCGTCTTTCCCGTATCCAGCGGCGGTTCAACGCGTTCCGCCCCCATTCCGTCATAACGCGAGTGCCGCAGGATTGACGGCCCCGTCAACCGGTTGCTTCATTCGCCACTATGCAGGACTGCGACACACGCGCCGATATCGACAGCCTGATGGACTGGTGGAAGCTCGCCGGTGTCGATGTCGCGATCGCCGAAACGCCGACGCAGTGGCTGACCTCCAAAAGCGATACGCCAAAGCCAATCGAAGCGAGGGCGCGCATCGACGAAACGCCTCCGCCGCCGGTTGCCGTCGCACCCGCAGACCTTCCCGCGACGCTCGAATCCTTCCTGGAATGGCTCGCTACGGATAAGGGCGCACTGGCATCCTATCCGGTATCGCGTCGGATCGGCCCTTCCTACCTTCCCGGCGCCGACATGATGGTCGTGGCCGATGTCCCCGAAGCGGGCGACGTCGAGGCGGGACGGTTGCTGAGCGGCGACGTCGGTCTGCTGATCGACCGGATGCTCGGCGCCATGGGACGAGACCGAGCGTCGGTGCATCTGGCGACCATCGCGCCCGCCCGTCCGGCCAACGGTCGTCTCGACGATGCCGAACAGGAATTGCTCGCCCCGATCCTGCGCCACCACGTCGCGCTGGTGGCGCCGAAAAAGCTGTGGCTGCTCGGCCGTGCGGCGAGCCGTGCGCTGCTCGGGATGGACGAGACCGAGGCGGCTGGACGGTTGCACTCCGTTAACCAAAATGGCGTCATGATTGATGCGATCGCGACGGTCCATCCCCGCATCCTGTTGCGCGAGCCGAAGCTCAAGGCGCGGGTGTGGGAGGACATGAAGCGGTTGATCGAGGAACCGACAGCATGATGTTGCGTAATTTGCTTGCCGGCGTGGCCCTTGTCGGTGGCGTGACCGCATCGGCAGCCATGGCTGCGGACACATCAACCGCGCCGACGGCGGCAAAGATCACCCTTCCCGTTCAACTCGGCCCGAATGCGCGCATTCAGTACCGCGCGATCTTCGACGACATCAACGCGGCACGTTGGACTGAAGCGAACGCCAAGCTCGACACCATGCCGGAGGGGCCGCTGCATCCCGCTGCCCGTGCCGCAATCTATCTCGCCAAGGGGTCGCCGAAGGTCGAGGGTACGCAACTCGTCACCCTCGCGTCGATTGCACCGCAACTTCCCGAGGCCCCTGCCCTCGTTCGCCTGGCGGCGTCGCGCGGCATGGAGTCACTGCCCCTGCTTCCCGAGGCACGTACGCTCGGCTGGCTCGGCTCGGCACCGCGTCGCGGACGTACCGCGACGACGACCGGAGATCCCATCGCATCGGCCATGGGCCAGCAAATCCTCCAGCTGATCAAGGACGACCGGCCGGCCGATGCCGAAGCGATCCTGATCGCCCAGCAGGACAGCCTGACGCCCGAAGGCCTGACCGAATGGCGGCAGCGCGTCGCATGGTCCTATTTCATCGAGGACGATGATCAGAACGCCCGTCGCCTGGCGATGACGGCCCAGACCGGAACCGGTCCCTGGGCACCGCAAGCCGACTGGGTCGTGGGTCTCGCGGCATGGCGGCAAAAGGACTGGGACGGCGCCTCGACCGCTTTCTCGTCCCTCGCTCGGCGGTCGAGCGATCCAGAAATGATCGCGGCGGGGAACTACTGGGCGGCGCGGGCCGATATGATCCGCAAGCAGCCCGACCTTATTCAGCCCCGCCTCCGTGCCGCAGCACGGTATGAGGAGACTTTCTACGGTATGCTGGCGCAGGGCGCGATGGGCCTGACGCCGGCCAAGGACGACGACGGTGCAAGCGCAATCCGTCAGGTTGCCGGGCACCCCAACGTCCGCGCCGCGCTCGCGCTCAAGGAAATCGGCGAAACCGATCGCGCCGATGCGCTGATCCGGTGGCAGGCGAAGATCGGCAGCCCCAACGAACATGCGACGTTGACCGCAATCGCCGGAAAACTCGACCTGCCGCAAACGCAGCTGTGGCTTGCCCACAACGGCCCGGCGGGGGCACGGACGACGGCAGAGGGTCGTTACCCGATGCCCGAGGGCTGGTCGCCCGATGGCGGCTGGCGCGTCGATCGTGCGCTGGTATTCGCCCATGCGCTGCAGGAATCGAATTTCCGCAGCAATGCGGTAAGTTCGGCGGGCGCGCGCGGCTTGATGCAGGTTCGTCAGGGCACGGCCAACGACATCGCCCGAAAGAAGGGGCTGGTGTTTACCGGCTCGCTGGCAACCCCATCGACCAACATGGAATACGGACAGAGCTATATCGAGCAATTGCGCGACATGGCGCAGACAGGCGGCCTTCTGCCGAAAGTCATCGCCGCCTATAACGCCGGCCCCGCCCCGCTCGATCGCTGGAACCTGAATACGGCGGCTGCGAAGGATCCGCTGCTCTACATCGAGAGCATCCCCTATTGGGAAACACGCGGCTATGTGACGATCGTCCTCCGGAATTACTGGATGTACCAGCAGCAGGCGGGCGAAAAGACCGTCAGCCGTGCCGCACTTGTCCAGGGACAATGGCCCCGCTTCCCGACGTTGACGAGGGTGGCCACGTCGGCCCAATAGCCGACGGATGATCGACGAAAGCCTGCCCTTCACCCCGGTCCGCATCGCAGTTTTGACCGTTTCGGACAGCCGCGACGCTTCCACCGACAAATCGGGCGACCGGCTCGCCGGACTCATTACCGATGCCGGCCACGAACTCGCCGACCGCGCGATTGTTCGCGATGACGTCGGCGCCCTTGTCGAGCGACTCAGGGCATGGGTCGATGACCAATCCATCGACTGCGTGATCTCGACCGGCGGAACCGGCGTTACCGGACGCGATGTTACGCCCGAGGCACTGGATCAGATGGGCGGCAAGGTGATTCCGGGCTTCGGTGAGCTGTTTCGTTGGCTCAGTTACGCCAATATCGGCACATCGACGATCCAGTCGCGGGCTTGCGCCATCGTTGTCGACGGCACCTACATCTTCGCGCTTCCCGGATCGACCGGCGCGGTCTCCGACGGATGGAACGGCATTTTAAAAACGCAGCTCGATTCGCGGCACAAACCCTGTAACTTCGTCGAATTGATGCCACGGCTCCGCGAAACTTGATAGGATTCGACGGAACGCTTCCCGTGCCCGTATGTTGGGTGCGAAACGAAAAGGAATTTCAAATGCGCAAGATCATCATCGTCGCCCTGCTCGCTTCGACCGGCCTGCTGGCAGCCTGCAACACCGTAAAGGGTGCGGGCCGCGACATCGAATCCGTCGGCCAGGCCGGCAGCGACGCCATCAAAAAGTAAATCCGGCAATTAGTAAGCCCGCTTGCGCGATAGGGAGACTGTCCCTATCGCGCTCGCTTTAATGACATCGGCGTTTCCTCACCGCGACCTGATCGGGATCGCTGGACTGGACCCGGTCGCTATCACCTATCTGCTCGACGAAGCGGACAAGTGGGTCGATCACAATCGCGGCCATCAGCCACCCGACAAGCGCCTGAACGGCCTTACCCAGATCAATGCTTTTTTCGAAAATTCGACGCGGACGCTGTTGAGTTTCGAAATCGCGGGCAAACGGCTTGGCGCCGATGTCGTCAACATGCACGCGGCACAGTCGAGCGTGAAAAAGGGCGAGACGCTGATCGACACGGCGATCACGCTCAACGCCATGCGCGCCGACGTGATCGTCATCCGTCACAGTTCGTCGGGCGCCGTCGCGCTGATCGCCGACAAGGTCGATTGCCCTGTCCTCAACGCAGGGGACGGCACGCATGAACACCCTACACAAGCGCTGCTCGACGCACTGACTATCCGGCGGCGGCTGGGTGCGATTGCGGGCAAGCGCATCGCAATCTGCGGCGACGTACTCCACAGCCGCGTCGCGCGGTCGAACATATTGTTGCTCACGGCGCTGATGGCCGAAGTGCGCGTCGTTGCACCCGCGACATTGATGCCCACCGACATCGAACGTTTCGGCGTGACGCCATTTACCGACATGGACGCGGGCATCGAGGGGTGCGACGCGGTCATGATGCTGCGGCTCCAGACCGAGCGGATGTCCGGCGGTTTCGTGCCCAGCTTGCGCGAATATCATCTGCTCTACGGCCTGACACCTGAACGGCTCGTGCGCGCGCCCGACGCCATCGTCATGCATCCGGGACCGATGAACCGCGGCGTCGAAATCAGCTCGAGTGTCGCCGACGATCCCGTCCGCTCGACGATCGCCGAACAGGTCGAAATGGGGGTCGCAGTGCGAATGGCCTGCCTCGACGTCTTGACGAGGGACCGCCGATGATCCTGACCGGCGGAACCCTGGTCGATGCCTCGGGCGAGCGGGTCGGCGATCTTGTGATCGATGGCGACCGCATCGGCACGGACGCATCGGGCCAGGAAACCATCGACGCACGCGGCAAGATCATTCTGCCCGGCATCGTCGATCTGGGCGTGTTTGTGGTCGAGCGCGGCGCGAGTGCGGCGGGTGGCATTACCCGCGTGGCACTGATGCCCGACCAGTCCCCGCCACTCGATGACCCCGGTCTGGTCCAGCGCGCCGCGCTTGCCGCCAAGCCCGCTCTGTGGGTGCACCCTTTGGCCGCTGCGACAAAAGGTCTCAACGGCACCGAACTCGCCGAATATGCCCTGATGGCCCGTGCCGGAGCAAAGGCGGTCGCAACCGGGCGACAGTGGATCGGCGATTCGGGCGTGATGCACCGCGTCATGACCTATGCGGCCTCGCTGGGCCTGACCGTCATCGCGCATGCAGAAGATGGCGGAATGACCGGAAACGCGGTCGCAACGGCGGGCGAGACAGCGACGCTTTACGGCTTGCCTGCGGCATCCGCCGCTGCCGAGGCCATGGCCGTCGCCCGCGACCTGGCGCTGGTCGAACAGACCGGCGCGCGGCTGCACTTCCGGCAAATCACGACAGCACGAGCATTCGACCTTGTTCGCGACGCCAAGCGTCGCGGCCTGCCGGTCACCTGCGGCATTGCGCCGACGCACCTGTTGCTCAGCGACATCGCCGTCGGGGATTACCGGACGTTTGCGCGCCTTTCGCCGCCGCTTCGTGCGGATGCCGATCGCAGGGCAAGTCTCGAAGCGTTGCGCGACGGCACCATAGATGTTCTGTGCTCAGCGCACGACCCGCGCGCGCCAGAGGCAAAGCGCCTGCCCTTCGCGGATGCCGAGCCGGGCGCTTCCGGGGCGGAAGTGTTGATGACGCTTGCTCTCGGGCTGGTGCGCGATGGCGTCATCGACCTTCCCCGCCTCGCCGCGCTGACAAGTGCCAATCCGGCGGCGATCCTGGGGATCGATTGCGGACGGCTCGATGCAGGCGCGCCTGCCGATCTCGTGATGGTCGATATCGACACGCCGTGGCGAATCGACGGCACGCGCTTTGCGTCAGCCGCCGGGAACACGCCCTTCGACGGCCTGCCAGTACAGGGAAAGGTCGTCCGCACCATCAAGGGCGGACGGACGATCTTCCCGCTCTAACGCGAGGCGAATTTTGTGCCGGTGTTACGACGGACCCACTGCGCAGGCGCATCGCCCTCCCGCTGGCGCACGAAGCATACACCGCCGCCCTGCTTGATGCGGGCGCATGTACGGGCGGCATCTTCACGCGAGCTGAACGAGATCGACAGGCGTAGCAGATTGACGTTGCTGACCTTCGTATAGCCGCTGATCGGATCGTAATTCGCGAGGCGGAAACGGCTGGAGACCTTGGTCCAGGCGCGTTCTGCATTTGCGACCGACGAAAAAGCGCCGAGCTGGACGACATAGCGACCGTTCGACACCGGGCGCGTCATGACTGCGGGACGAAAAGTCGCGCGTGGCGCGGGCGCCACGAAAAGCGGCTTCACCTGTGCGACGGCCGGACGGATCGGCGATGGCTCAGCACGGACCAGCGGCGCTTCGGGTGCAGGAGCGACCGCAGCGACCGCCGTCGGAGCGATCTCGAATGCAGGCTGCGGGGTCGTTTCCACAGCAGCAACGACAGGCACCGGCGCCGGGACCGGAGCTTCCACCACAGAAACCTGGGCCGGAGCGATCTGGGCGGTCTGGACCGGCGCCACTGTCGGCGCGAGCGCCAAGCGACTTGGCTGTGCCACATCCGATCCGGACTTTACGCCCAGAACCGATGCAACCTGGCTATACGTCGCCGCCGGACGAACGAGCAGCGCCCATTCGCCCAGGCGCGCTTGGGCGGCATCCATCGTCAGATCCTGGATCGCCATGACCTTGGCGTTGTTCCATTTACCGGCCATCGCATAGGCAAAGGCGAGGTTCTGGCGGGTTTTTTCGTTCGCGTCGGGTGCGCGCGTCGCGAATTCGAGAACGCGAACGGCTTCTTCCGCGTCACCGGCGAGGGCCAGCGCCAGTCCGAAATCGGCGGCAGGAAGCTTGTCGCGATAATCGGCGAGCGTGCTGCGCGCTGCCTCACGTTTGCCGAGCGCCGCTTGCGACAATGCGAGGTTCAGTGCCGCACGTTCACGCTCGGGATCGAGCGTCAGCGTGTCGGTAAAGCTTTGTTCGGCGGCCTGGAAACGCCCTGCCGACAAATAGGTCTGGCCCAGCAGCATGCGATAACCGGCGTCGCGTGGCTGCCATTCGACAGCGGCTTCGGCAAAGCCGATTGCCTTGTCGAATTTCTGCTTGGCGAGCGCCTTGGCGGCATTCTTTGCGGCATTGGCGGCCTGGCTGGCGGCGCGACTGTCCGAGACGACCGGCGACTTTGCCATACCGGCCATGCCGCCACCCATCATCACTGTCCCTGCGATCAGGGTGGATGCGGCCAGTTTAGCGATCGTCATCTTGTTCATGCGAACCCCCTGCTCAAGCAGTTTTGGAAATTTTTGCGGATGCCGTCTTTGCAACCTGCGCGACTGCGGGTTGTGTATCGAGAAACGCGTCGAGCGCCTTGATCACGAACTGCTGCGCCGATGAATGCGCAACTGCACACGCCAGGCGAAGACGCAGGTGACGGTCGGCATCGAGGCGCAGCGTGAACGCGGCCTTGCCCTTCGATCCCGGTGCCGCACGGACGGCGGCGGCCTTGATCGGCGCGAGTTCGCGTTCCAGCTCTTCCTGCTGGCGCAGGACGACCGGGGGCTCGATCGACACGACGGGAGCGACCGGGGCGATCGAGACGATTTCAGCGCTGTATTCCGGCGTCGCGGCAGGGAAGTCGTGCCCCATGTCGTTCCAGCCGAGATCTTCCTGCGCAACGGCATTGCCCGCGCTGAAGCCGAAGCTGGCAAATCCTTGCGGGCGCATCGCGGGCTTCGCCTGCCCCTTGCGGGCCAGCAACGAGGACGAGAGCGATGCGAGTGGTTTGGGCTCACCCATGGTCCGTGCTCCCTTACTGGCCGACGACGCGGCGGCCGAAGCCCCCGGCGGTCGGACGCTGTTGCAGGGCGGCAGCGGCTGGTGTCGCGGCAGGTGCCGAGAACACAGTGCGGCGGAAATTCTTTTCGAGGCGGTCGGAGACATACTCCCACAGCTCGCGGATTTCACTGGCCGAACGACTCTTGGGATCGCATTCCATCACGGTGCGACCGTCGATCATCGATGCCGCGAAATCGGTGCGATGGTGAAGCGTGACCGGAGCGACGGTGCCGTGCTGCGACAGCGCGACTGCGGCTTCATAAGTGATCTTCGCCTTGGGCGTCGCGCCGTTGACGACGAACAGCAACGGTTTTCCTGCACGATCGCACAAGTCGACCGTGGCGCCGACGGCGCGCAGATCATGCGGGCTGGGGCGCGTTGGAATGATGATCAGTTCGGCAACGGCAATGACGCTCTGGATCGCCATGGTGATTGCGGGCGGCGTATCGATGACGGCGAGGCGGAAACCCTGCTGGCGCAGCATTTCGAGATCGGCTTGCAGGCGCGCAACGGTGGTCTGGGCAAAGGCCGGGAATTCGGCCTCACGCTCGTTCCACCAGTCGGCGAGCGACCCCTGCGGATCGATATCGATCAGGACGACGGGACCGGCGCCTGCAAGCTGGGCCTGCACGGCAATATGGCCGGATAAAGTGGTTTTGCCCGAACCACCTTTTTGTGAAGCCATCGCGAGTACGCGCATCGACAATCCCTTGGAATTTCAATTTCAGGGGACCAGATGTCACGCACGTCGCTAAGATAGGGTTAACATCTGCGGAGATTTCAGTGGATAAGCCGACACTTTCGAGACGGTTTGATTATGACGAATTTGTTTACCATGATCGGGCTAACACAGTCTCTGCTGATCGGGATCAGAGGGATCTAAAGGTGCCGGGGTTGAATTTGAAAATGTCGAAGCCGTGGATCGCGCTGGCGTTGGTAATGACGCTCGCGTCGCCGGTCGCTGCGGGTACGCGCGAAGGCTATGATATGTGGCAACAGGGCGACTTTTTCGGCGCCGTGCGCGAGTGGAGAACTGCTGCAATTGCCGGAGATCCGATCGCGCAGTTCAATCTCGCGCGCGCCTACCAGCTTGGCCGGGGCGTCCCGCTCGATCTCAAGATGGCCGAAAGCTGGTTTGCCAAGGCCGCCGCACAAGGGCATCAACCCAGCCGCGACAATTACGGCCTGACCCTGTTCCAGAACGGCGACCGCGAAATGGCGATGCCCTATATTACCGATGCTGCAAAACGCGGCGATCCGCGCGCGCAATATGTCCTGGGAACGGCGCTGTTCAACGGCGATACCGTCAGGAAGGACTGGCCGCTGGCTTATGCCATGATGACCCGCGCGAGTGCCGCCGGGATCGGCCCCGCCTCATCCAGCCTCGCCCAGATGGACAAGTTCATTCCCGCCGACCAGCGTCAGAAGGGTATGGCTCTTGCGCGCGTGCTGGAAACGGCCAAACCTCAGCTTACCGATCAAATGATTGCCGACACCGCCGTCGCGATGGCTCAACAGCGCCCCTCCGTTACCTCGGTTCAGCTGCCGCCCTCGCAGATCGGTACACCACCGACCCCGGGCGCAAAGCCCGCGACGCAGCCGGTTAGGCCCAAGATCGAAAAACCGACGCCGGTCGTCGTTGCGAAGCCCGTACCGGCGCTCCCGGCAGCAAAACCAGTCCCCGTTGCTGCGGCATCGGGTGGCTGGAAGGTGCAGTTGGGCGCATTTGGCGATGCCACAAAGGCGCGGGCAGCATGGTCTGCATTACAAAAGACTGTTGGTGCGCTTGGTCCGTATAAGGCAAGCTATCAGGCGGCGGGTTCCATGACGCGTCTGCAGGCCGGCCCCCTGCCCTCGCGTGCTGCTGCCGATACGCTGTGTACCACTATTAAGGCCAAGAACCCATGCTTCCCGGTCGCGCCGTGATCCAACAATGAGCGTCGCCTTTCGCCGTGAGAGCGACGAGGAACACCTCGAGCCTAAATTCGAACTGCCGTTGCCGCCGGGGCCGAACATCGTGACCCCGCGCGGCTTGTTGCTGATCGAGGCCAAGGTTGCCGAATGGAATATCGCCGTGGCAGAAGCCGCCGATGAGGAGGCGCGCAAGAAGGCAAAGCGCGATCTCGCCTACTGGAATACCCGGTTATCGACTGCCCGTGTGGCCGATCCGCCCGCCGACGACATTGTCGGCATCGGGTCGCGCGTCACGTTTCGCCTGAACGGTACAGAGCGCACCATCGAGATCGTCGGCCATGATGAAGCGGAGCCGGATGCCGGGCGGATCGCCTTCGGTGCTCCATTGGCCAAAGCGTTGATCGGAACCGGCGAAGGAGATTTGGCCGATTTCGGTGGAAGGGCAGACGCGATCGAAGTGCTCATGACCGTCGCGACGCCAGAGGCCTCAGCCTAGCCCAAGTGCGTA
>JBDUBD010000152.1:0-3004 GCA_040004295.1 Sphingomonadales bacterium
TCTACGAGACGGACGAACCGGTACTCTATGATGTGCGCGATGGCGTCGCCTGGGTGACGATGAACCGGCCGACGTTCAACAATGCGCAGAACAGCCAGATGACTTATGCGCTGGACGATGCCTTCCGGCGCGCGATCGACGATCCGACGGTGAAGGCAATTGTGCTGGCCGGCAGCGGCAAGCATTTCTCGGCGGGGCATGACATCGGCACGCCCGGTCGCGATGTCACGAAACCCTTCGATCGCAGGCATCTGGTCCCCGATCACACCAACAAGCCCGCCGCCGAGTTCCTCTACACGCGCGAGCAGGAGGTCTATCTCGGCATGTGTCGCCGCTGGCGCGACATGTCGAAGCCGACCATTGCTATGGTTCAGGGGGCGTGCATCGCTGGCGGATTGATGCTGGCATGGGTGTGCGACCTGATCGTCGCGTCGGACGATGCGTTTTTTCAGGATCCGGTCAGCAAGATGATGGGCATTCCGGGCGTCGAATATTTCGCCCATGGCTTCGAACTGCCGCCGCGCGTCGCCAAGGAGTTCCTGTTGCTGGGCGAGCGGATGGGTGCCGAGCGCGCCTATAATTTCGGCATGGTCAACAAGGTGGTCCCGCGTGCCGACCTGGAAACGGCAACGGCGGAGATGGCAGCCAAGCTTGCGGCGCAGCAGTCGCTCGGCATGTGGCTGACCAAACAGGCGATCCATCAGGTAGAGGACTTGCGGGGCAAGCGCGCGGCAATGGATTCGGTGTTCCACATGCACCATTTCGCACACGCGCAGAACGATTTGACGACAGGAGATGCGCTTGGCGGCGTGACCGGCAAGAGCGCTGCCGCCGATAACAAGCGCGCGAAGGACGGGAGCCGCTAGGCCATGTCCGATCCGCTTTCCACCCCTTTGACCCGGATGCTCGGTTGCCGCTTGCCGGTGATCCAGACTGCGATGGGCTGGATTGCCACGGCGCCGCTCGTCATTGCATCGAGCGAGGCAGGCGCATTCGGGTTCCTTGCGGGAGCGGTCATGCAGCCGGTCGAACTCGACGCCGCAATTCGCGCCGTAAAAGCCGGAACGCGCCAGCCCTTCGGCGTCAATTTTCACATGTTCCAGCCCGGAGCGGCAGAGATTGTCGATATCGTTCTGAAACATAGCGACCAGGTGCGCGCCGTCAGCTTCGGACGAGGCCCCGACGCCGCCACGATCGGTCGTTTCCGTGACGCGGGCATTCTGTGCATTCCGACCGTCGGCGCGCTCAAACACGCGCAAAAGATGGCGCAGCTTGGCGTCGATATGATCGTGGTGCAGGGCGGTGAGGGCGGCGGACATACCGGGTCGGTCCCGACGACCGTGTTACTGCCGCAGGTGCTCGACGCGGTGAAGATTCCCGTCGTTGCCGCAGGCGGTTTTGGCGACGGGCGTGGCCTTGCTGCTGCATTGGCGTTCGGCGCCGCCGGGATGGCGATGGGCACACGCTTCCTGATGACGCGCGAAAGCCCCGTGCCGGACGCCGTGAAGGCGCGCTATCTTCAGGCGGGAACCGACGGCATCCTTGTTTCCACCCGGGTCGATGGACTGCCGCAGCGCATGATCCGTAACCCCCGGCTCGACCGGATCGAGAAATCGGGTCGCTTCGGCCTTTGGCAGCGTGCGATCGAAAGCGCATTCCAGATGAAGCGCCAGACGGGTGCCTCGATCGGCGAACTCCTGGCCGCGGCAAAAGGCATGACCAGCCATGGCGGCCTGACGCTTCCGCAGGCGATGATGGCGGCGTCCGCGCCGATGCTGATCCAGAAGGCAGTCGTGGAGGGCGACGCGGATGGCGGCCTGATGGCCACCGGGCTAGTGGCCGGGCGGCTCGAAGACCTGCCCAGCGTCGCAGAACTGCTGTCGGGCATCGAGGCCGATGCCCGTGCCCGCATCGCCGCATTGTCGCCCTCCCTCCATCCGGAAATGAGCTGAGCCATGCCGATCCGCACGGACATAAATGATCGTATCGCAGAGATCGTGTTCGACCATCCGCCGGTCAACGCTTTCGACAGCGAGATCTGGAACAGCCTGCCCGCGATCATCCAGGCCGCCGGCAGCAATCCGGATATCCATGTCGTCTTGATCCGTGCCGAGGGACGGGGCTTTTGCGGTGGCGTGGATATCAAGGAGATGCAGGCACATCCGGATCGCATTACCCTGCTCAACCGCGGCAATTACCTGACGTTCAAGGCAGTGCGCGAGTGCGAGGTGCCGGTGGTGACGGCAGTTCACAAATTCGTGATCGGTGGCGGCATCGGCATCTGCGGTGCGAGCGATACGATCATCGCGTCCGACGACGCCTATTTCTCGCTGCCCGAAATCGATCGAGGGGCAATGGGCGGCGCGTCGCATCTGTCGCGCATGCTACCGCTTCACAAGGTTCGCGCGGCGTTCTTCACGGGCGGAAATATCTCCGCACAGGAAGCGCACCGCCTGGGCGCCATCGAAAAGATCGTGCCGCGCGATGCCCTGCTGGACGAAGCGCGCGCGTTTGCGGGGATCATCGCATCCAAATCGCGCAAGGCGCTGGTGCTGGCCAAGGAGGCCCTCAACGGTCTCGAGCCGCGCGACGTCGATCACGGCTATCGTTTCGAGCAGGGCTTCACCCTCGAAATGTACATGCACGAGGACAGCCAAAGGGCGCGCGACGCCTTCGTCGAAACCGGCAAGACGGCAAAGTTCTGATGGATCTCGCCTATACACCAGCCGAGATTGCGTTCCGTGTGGAAGTCCGAAAATGGCTCGAGGCGCATGTCCCCGCCGAACCGCTGCCCGATTTCGATTCCACGCGTGAAGGTTTCGAGGCGCACCGCGAATGGGAACGCACACTTGCCAGCGGCAACTGGGGCATGGTCACCTGGCCGATAGAATATGGCGGCCGCGGGCTGGACCTGATCCGCTGGCTGATTTTCGAAGAAGAATATTATCGCGCCGGGGCACCATTGCGCGTCAACCAAAACGGCATTTTCCTGCTCGGCCCGACG
>JBDUBD010000153.1:0-2980 GCA_040004295.1 Sphingomonadales bacterium
GCCATGGTGGCGGACATGATGACCGCGGTCGAGGCGGCGCGCAGCCTGCTCTATCGCTGTGTGGCCATTGCCGGAAAGAATGACGATCGTGCCCGCGCATTTGCGAGCATGGCGAAGCTGGCTTGCACGAACACCGCTATGTCGGTGACCACGGACGCGGTCCAGCTTCACGGCGGCTATGGCTATACGTGCGATTATCCGGTGGAACGGATGATGCGCGACGCCAAGGTGACGCAGATCTGGGAAGGTACGAACCAGATCCAGCAGCTACTGATCGCCAAATACGCCTTTCACGGCCTGGAGGGTTAGCGCGGCTGCGGATAAGCGGATGTTTCGATCAGGGCCGTTTCAGCCCGCGATGACCACCCTGACCATCCCCGGTGGGCGCTTTTCGAGGATATCAAACGCCTGTTCGGCGTCCTTCAACGCGAAGGCATGGCTGACGAGCCCTGATAGCGAAAGCTGACCGCTTTGCACCAGGGCGGTAACCGCCTGCAAATCGCTCAAGGTCGACGAATAGCTGCCGACGATCTCGATCTCGCGGGTCATCAGCCCGGTATAGGTCGTGGCGAGCGCAACCCGTTCGTCCCGCACCGACCCCAGAACCAATCGGCCGCCCCTGCGTAGCATACGAATGGCCTCGCTCGGTGCGGCTTCGGCCCCACTGAAATCGATGACAGCGTCCATTTCCCCAAATTGCGTCTTCACCGCGCGGCCCGAACCGTCGAGGCCTTGGACGACCTCGATCCCCAGATCCCTGATCCGTTTGGCGGTACCGTCGCTGTTGACGACAGCGACGACAGTTGCATCGGGATCGATGGCGCGACTGATCTTCAGCACATTTGTGCCGACGCCCCCGGATCCGATGACCGCAAGCTTGCCCCCGTGCGGCAGATTCGATCGCCGCAAGGCGTGGAAGGCGGTCGCCACGGCATCGGGCAGCAACGCCGCCTGCTGGGGATCCAGATCGTCCGTCACCACAAGGCGGTCAGAGCGCCAGACCATTTCCTCGGCAAGGCCACCGGCACGATGGACGCCGAGCATCTCTCCAAACGAACAATGATTTTCCCGACCCGAGGTGCAATCGGCGCATTGGCCGCATGGCAGCAGCGGGTGTAGTACGACTTTCGTCCCCGGTTGCGGGCCGCAGCCGACATCCGCTTCCAGAACCTCGGCAACGACTTCATGGCCCGGATAAACCGGGTAAGCGGCACCCAGGGGAAGTTTCATGCCATGCAACAGATGAAGGTCGGTGCCGCAAATGCCGCACGCGAGAACTTTCAGCCGCGCCCAGCCCGCAGGCCGTTCCTCGCGCGGGGTGTTTTGCAGCGACAGTTCGCCGGGTGAGATGACGAGACGAAGGTTGTCAGAAGCTTTGGTCATGGCCGCATCCTATTCTAAAACGGATTCGTGACCATCTCACGCGCCAGCAGGCTGCCAGATAACGGGTTTGCGGTATTGGTGCGGGCCAGGCTCCCGTCCGGCGCTGTAACGTTGACTTACTTAGGGGTAAAACTAGCGTTTTGTCAGAAGCGATGTGTTCACTGCACGATCGCACCACTCGCCGCTGACTATGCGGCTGAGCGCAACGGCAACGGAGTTGAAGGAATGTCTGAGATCATCGCGCTCGACAAGTTCCGCGAGTTTTTCCTTACGGAAGTCGAGGCAGCCTACCCGGAAGTGGAGCGTACTGACTCGCTCCCAGCGCCGATCCATCGGCGCGCCGCCGAGATCGGCTGCTATCGACTGACCCTGCCGGTGGAATATGGCGGCTATGGCATGAGCGTGACCGAGTACCTGCCCTATCTTGAGGCAGCGGCAGAGGGACCGGGCGTGGGACGCATGCTCGTGCATACGACAAACGGAATCTGGCGCCCTATCCATAACTTCGGAAACGAAGAGCAACGAGCAATCCTTCCGAAGATGGCGGCTGGCGACTCGGTCGTGGCCTTCGCGCTCACAGAGATGACCGGCGGCACGGGACGCGATCTCAAGTCGGTTGCGCGGCGGGAAGGCGAAAACTGGCGGATTAGCGGTGAAAAGCACCTGATTACCTGGGCCGATCGTGCGGATTGGTTCGTCCTCGTAGCGGCGACCGACGATGGCAGTCAGAAGGACTCGCTCACGGCCTTTCTTATCCCCCGCGATACTGAGGGGTTCGAGATCGACGCGACGCAGCACACGATGGGCCTGCATGGGACTGGACACGCCTTCCTGCGTTACAACGACATGGCGGTTCCCGATAAATATCGCCTGGGGGACGTTGGGCAGGGACTCGAGGTCGCCCTGTTCTTCCTCGATTACAGCCGCGTCTCGCTATCGACCACGATGGTCGGACTTGCGCAGCGCGCACTGGATGAAGCAGTTGTCTTCGCCAAGCGGCGGACGACTTTCGGCAAGCCGATCGCCGCACGCGCACAGATGCAAACCCATATCGCGCTGATGCATGCCGATATCGAAGCGGCCCGCCATCTGGTTCGTCACGCGGCCAAGCTGTGCGAGGAGGGCAAGGAATTCACGGCGCAGGCGGCGACGGCGAAGCTCTTCAATCTGAATATGGTGGGACGCGTTACCGACCTTTCGCTCCGCGTCCATGGCGGTTGGGGCTACACCAAGGCGGCGGCGATCGAGCGTATATATCGCGATGCCCGCGGCTTCTGGTTCGAGGAGGGCACTGCGGAAATCCAGCAGCTCGTCGTCGCACGGCATGTGCTTGAGAAAGCCGCAGCTGCCTGAAGTTCGTCATGTCTGTCGGCGACCGCGCCCCCTGACAGGGGTGCCGGTCGTCGGCCTTTCATTAAATCACCTGGAGCAGTGAAGTGAGCAGCGTCGAAGCCCTGTTCCAGCCCTTCCAGCTTGGCGATCTCAAGCTGCGCAACCGTCTTGTCATGCCGGCCATGACCCGGCACCATTCGCCGGATAACGTCCCCGGGGACGATGTACGCGATTATTATGCGCGTCGAGCGAAGTCGATCGGATT
>JBDUBD010000021.1:0-31503 GCA_040004295.1 Sphingomonadales bacterium
ATGCTCAGCCGCATCTACGGCACCGGCTGGCTGAACAAGAAGCAGCTGGGCGATCGGCCGGTTGAGGTCGCGCAACTCGCCATCGACTCGTGCGGCCAGCGCCGCCTTGGCGAGACCCGGCCCGATTGCGACCGCGATGTCGCCCGCAGTCGTTCCGTGCGGAACTTCGCGCACGGAGCCATCGGGAAGGGCGATCTTGAGCATCTGGGACATGCCCGCGCCTATGGCGCGTGGTCGCGCGCGCGGCAAGCTTAGCCACCGTTCTGCACGACGCGGTGGGATCGGCCAGCCGGAAAATCAAGGTCATGGTACGCAACTGTTGCTGCGCCGCAACACCCGAAAATCGTTGTCTGAGGTTCATGCAACGATGGGCGAAAAGGACCATTTATCGCCCCGCCCCCGCAGTGTGAGGGCTTTGTACTCGGAGTAAGTTATGCGTTACCTTCTTCTCGCCGCCGCCCTTGGTTCAGTCGCCGCTCCCGCGCTCGCGCAGGAAAACGCGCCGTTCACCGGGCCGCACGTTGAAGCACTCCTCGGCTATGATGTCGTCGGAACCCCCGACGATAACCGTGACGGCCTGCTTTATGGCGCGTCCGCCGGTTACGACTTCCAGATCGGCGGCCTAGTTGCCGGTTTCGAAGGTGAGATCACCGATTCGACGACGCGCGCCCGTGAAAACGGCATTGCTGTTGCCGGTGACAGCGCCAGCATCCGTGCCGCCCGCGACTTGTACGTCGGTGGCCGCATCGGCTTCGTCGTTGCGCCCAAGACGATGATCTACGCGAAGGGTGGCTACACCAACGCGCGCTTCAAGTCGGAATATAATGATGGCGCGGGCGTTACGACGCTCTCGGCAAACGACCTCGACGGTTACCGCATCGGCGCCGGTATCGAACAGAAGCTCAACCTGTTCGGTCCGTCTGGCTTTGTGAAGGCCGAGTATCGCTACTCGAACTATCGCAACCTGAATGCCGGTCAGACCAACGTCGATATCGACCTTGATCGTCACCAGCTCCTGATGGGCATTGGTGTGCGGTTCTAAACCGTAGATTGGGGACCGGGACGCTGATGCTCCCGGTCCCATTTCTTCGTCACCCCGGCGAAGGCCGGGGTGACGCCGTTTAGAGCGCGCGCGCCATCTCAAAACCCGCTATTCACCCACCGATGAAGGCGCGCGACATTTGCGACATTGCGGTCGTGGGCGGTGGCCTTGCTGGCGGTCTTGTGGCTTACGCCTTATCGGTCAAACGTCCCGACCTCATCGTCCACCTGATCGAACCACAACCCAAATTCGGTGGCAATCATGTCTGGTCGTTCTTCTCGACCGATATTGCCGATCAGGATCGCTGGATTATCGAGCCATTTATCGATCATCGGTGGGACAGCTACGAAGTCCGCTTTCCCGAATATGCGCGACGTTTCGACACCGGCTATAATTCGATCCGGTCCGATAATTTCGACGCGCAGCTGCGCGACCTGCTGCCCGGATCGGTTCCGCTTCAGGCGTCGGCCGTGGATCTGTCACGCACGACCGTGAAGACGGATACCCAGCGCCAGATCGAAGCACAGGGTGTCATCGACGCGCGGGGCGCAATGAACAGCGAATTTCTAACAGTCGGCTGGCAGAAGTTCGTCGGGCATGAAGTCCGTCTTACCCGCCCGCATGGCCTGACCGGACCGATCATCATGGATGCCAGCGTCGATCAGATCGACGGGTATCGCTTCGTCTACGTCCTTCCTTTTGCCGAAGATCGCCTCTTCATCGAGGACACCTATTACAGCGAGGGCGCGGACGTGGATGAGGGTGTGCTGTCGGAGAGGGTCGGCGCCTATGCTGCCGCTCAGGGCTGGGACATTGTCGAAACGCTGTCGCGCGAGTGTGGCGCACTGCCCGTCACGATGGACGGCGATTTCGACGCCTATTGGCGCGAAGGCGGCGAAACGGGGAAGGTCGGCATGCGCGCCGCGTTGTTCCATCCGGCGACCGGCTATTCGCTGCCCGATGCGGTGCGCACGGCATCGGCGATCGCCGCATCGCCCGACCTGTCGGGCGATGCGATCCACGAGGCGCTCTATGCGTTGGCCAAACGGCGGTGGAACGAAGGCGGCTTCTATCGCTTTCTCAACCGGATGGCCTTTCGTGCGGCGACGCCGAAAGATCGCTATCGGATCTACCAGCGTTTCTATCGCCTTCGTCCGGCGCTGATCGAACGCTTTTATGCGGGGCGATCGACATTGGCAGACAAGGTGCGGGTCTTGGCGGGGAAGCCGCCAGTCCCTATCGGACGGGCATTAAAAGTTCTTCGGGAGAATTGAGTTGAAGCGCGTGGTAGTCATCGGCGCCGGTTTCGGTGGCCTCGCGCTGGCGATCCGTCTGCAATCGGCGGGCATCGAGACGACGATTGTCGAAAAGCGCGACAAGCCCGGCGGGCGTGCCTACCACTGGGTGCGCGAAGGCTTCACGTTCGACGCAGGGCCGACGGTCATTACCGACCCCGATTGCCTCGAGCAGCTCTGGGCCTTGTCTGGGCGAAAACTCTCCGACGACGTAACCCTGATGCCGGTGATGCCGTTCTATCGGCTCAACTGGCCCGACGGCACGAACTTCGACTATTCGAATGACGAACCCGCGTTGCGGGCCGAAATTGCGAAACTGAACCCCGCCGATGTCGCCGGTTATGCCAAATTTCTAAACTATTCGGCGGAGGTCTATCGCGAAGGCTATCTGAAGCTCGGCACGACTGCGTTTCTCGACTTCAAGTCGATGATCACCTCTGCGCCCGCGCTGATGAAGGCGCAGGCGTGGCGCAGCGTATATTCGATGGTGTCGTCCTTCGTAAAAAACGAGAAGCTGCGCGAAGCCTTGAGCTTTCACACGCTGCTCGTTGGGGGCAGCCCGATGAAGACCAGCGCGATCTATGCGCTGATTCACAAGCTGGAAAAGGACGGCGGCGTCTGGTTCGCCAAGGGTGGCACCAACGCTCTGGTGGCTGGCATGGTGACGCACTTTGAACGGCTGGGCGGTGTGTTGCGCCTGGACGATGCCGTCGCCGAGATCGAAACACGGGGAGACAAGGTGACTGGCGTACGGACGCAGAGCGGCTGGCACAGCAATGTCGATGCCGTCGCGTCGAACGCGGATATCGTTCACAGCTACCGTGACCTGATGCCCGATAGTCCACGCGCCCAGCGCGTGGCGCGCTCGCTGACGCGCAAGAGTTATTCACCGTCGCTGTTCGTCATGCATTTCGGCATCAAGGGGACGTGGCCGGGGATCCCGCATCATATGATCCTGTTCGGGCCGCGCTATGCCGGGCTGCTCAAGGATATCTATGAACACGGTGTGCTGTCGGAGGATTTCAGCCTCTACCTCCACCACCCGACCGTCACCGACCCCTCGCTGGCCCCGGAGGGCTGCTCTACTTTCTACGCGCTGGCTCCGGTGCCGCACACCGGGCGCTTCCCGGCCCACTGGGACGGGACCGTCGGCGAGATGCTGAAAGAACGAATCCTTGACGAGATCCAGAAGCGCCTGATCCCCGACATCCGGTCGCGGATCGTGACCGAATTCCATTACACCCCGAACGATTTCAGCCGCGACCTGAATGCGCATCTCGGCAGCGCATTCAGCTTGGAGCCGACGCTCATGCAGTCGGCATATTTCCGGGTGCACAACCGTGACGATGCGATCCCGAACCTGTATTTCACCGGTGCAGGGACGCATCCGGGCGCGGGTATTCCGGGCGTGGTTGGCAGTGCCAAGGCGACGGCAACATTGATGCTTCAGGATCTGAGATGAAACGACTTGCCATCTATTGCGGCTCAGCCACGCCTGCGGATCCGGTCTATGTCGAGTCCGCACGCGCAGTCGGCCATGCGCTGGCAAAGCGCGGCATTGGCGTTGTGTATGGCGGCGGCAAACTCGGTCTGATGGGCGCAGTCGCCGATGCGGCGCTGGCGGCGGGCGGCGAGGTGATCGGCGTCATCCCCGAAGCGCTGGTCAGTGCAGAAGTCGCACATCGGGGGTGCACAGAATTGCACGTCGTCACCGGCATGCACGAACGCAAGGCGCGTTTTACCGAGCTGTCCGACGGTTTCGTCACCTTGCCCGGTGGCGTCGGCACGATGGACGAATTGTGGGAAGCGATCAGCTGGGCTCAACTCGGTTATCATGAAAAACCGGTGGGCGTGCTCAACGTCGCTGGCTTCTATGACGGGCTGCTCGCGTTCAACACGCATATGATCGCGACCGGTTTCATCCGTCCGCAACACGCCGGGATCATGGTCGCCGATGACAATCTAGAAAGCCTGCTCGACCGTATGGCCGCCTATCGCCCGCATGAAACGATCTTCAAGATGACGGCGGCGCAGCTGTGAGCTCTAGCCGCGACGCCATTGTCGCGGCAGCGGCGGACTCGATCGCGCGTGGCTCGAAGTCGTTTCACGTTGCATCGCAGTTGTTCGACCGCACGACGCGCGAACGGGCCTGGCTGCTCTACAGCTGGTGCCGCCGTTGTGACGATCTGGCCGACGGGCAGGACCATGGCGGCGCGCGCGAACACGTTACCAACCCGCAAATGCGACTGGAAATGATCCGGGCGCTGACCGACGCGGCGCTGAACGGCCTCGAAACGGGCGATCCTGCGTTCGATGCGCTGGGTATCGTCGCAAAGGAATGCGCCATTCCGCGCCGCTTCATCGACGATCATATCGCAGGTTTCGCACTCGATACGGAGGACTGGCAGCCGCGTCATGAAAGCGACCTGCTGCGCTATTGCTATCACGTCGCCGGAGTCGTCGGCTGCATGATGGCGATCGTCATGGGCGTCGATACCGCCGATGAAGACACGCTCGACCGCGCCTGCGATCTCGGCATAGCATTTCAGCTTGCCAATATCGCGCGCGATATCAGCGAAGACGATGCTGTCGGTCGCTGTTACCTGCCCGTCGACTGGCTGGTCGAAGCGGATATCCAGCCCGGTGAGCACATGCGCCCCCATTTCCGCAGCCGTCTGGCCGACATGGCATGGTGGCTGGCGAACATGGTGGGCGATTACGAGGCTTCGGCACGCGTCGGTGCCGCCAAACTCTCCTTCCGGTCACGTTGCGCCGTGCTGGCCGCTGCGGGAATCTATGGCGGCATCGCGCGCAAGGTCGATGCACTCGACCATCAGGCCTGGGATCACCGGGTCGTTACCACCAAGGCCGAAAAGATTGGTTGGATGATCAAGGCGTTCGGCCAGGCGATGGTCAACCGCCCGAAGTTCATTTCGCGCGACGGACTTTGGCAACGCCCACGGGCGTAGCGGGCCGATCTACGCTTTGATCTTGCTCAACGACGAATCGAGCGTCCAGACAGCACCCCCGGGCAAATATTCAAGCGTTCCCGTCCCACCCATGTCGCGGGCAAGGCCAGTCATCAGGCGGGTGCCGAAGCCGGTGCGCGTCGGCGGATTGACCGGCGGACCGCCATATTCCTGCCAGCGCAGCAGCAGCTTGTCCTCGCCGTCCCTGCGCTCGACCGACCAGGTCAGTTCCACATGACCGATCTCGTTCGACAGCGCGCCATATTTGGCGGCGTTGGTCGACAGTTCGTGCAGCGACATCGAGAACGCGAGCGCGGCCTTGGCCGACAGCTGGATATCCGGTCCCTTGATCAGGATGCGGCCCGGTTTGGCGCCATGCAGCCGTGTCGCGCCCTCGACGATCATCGCCATTGGCGCAGCCTGCCAGCTGGCCTGCGTCAACAGGTCGTGGGCGTGGCTCAGGATGCGCAGCCGTTCGTTGATGGCGTCGCGCGCCTCTTCGGGTGTCGCGACATTTCGCAGCGACTGGCTGACAATCGACTGGACGACCGACAGCGTATTCTTGATCCGGTGTTCGAGCTCGGCCGTCAGCAGGCGGCGATGCGCCTCCGCTTCCTTTTCCGCAGTGATCTCGCGCACCGTTCCGACAAAGCGGTCTTCGCCACCGCGTGTTTTTGCCAGTGCGCCCTTGGCATGGATCCAGCGTTCCTTGCCATCGACCGCGCTGATCGTGCGGTACTGCAGGTCGGTCGTGCCGTCGCCGTCCTGACCGAGCGCGTGTGCGATGGCCGCGGCGACATGATCGCGGTCCTCCGGATGCACACGTGCCAGGAAAGACGTCTCGTAATCGAGTGGCTCATCGGGGTGATGGCCCAGCAATTCGCGCGTTCGGGCATCCCAGGTCAGTTCACCGAGGGCAGGGTTCGATTGCCATGCACCTAGTTCACCGGCCTCCAGCGCAAGGCGTGTCCGCGCCTCGCTATCCTCCAGTGCTTCATGCGCCTCGCGCTGCCGGGTGCGGTCGCGCAGGATTTTCAGGAAGCCGATCGGCTGGTTCCGGTCGTCCGTCAGCGGCATCATCTCGCCGCTCGCCCAGAAGCGGCTGCCATCCTTGCGCAAGTGCCAACGCTCGTCGGTGCCGCGCCCGACCGTCAGTGCCGACCCCATTTCCTTGTCGGGGATACCGGCGGCACGGTCCGCCGGCGTGAAGAAGTCGTCGCACGGCCGCCCGCACATCTCTTCTTCGCTCCAGTCCATCAATCGCGCAGCGCCGACATTCCAGCTGGTGACAATGCCGTGCAGGTCCATGGTGATGATGCCGTAATCGACCGCGCTATCGAGGATCAGGCGATGGCGTTTCTCGTCCTCGTGCTGCTGGCTGAGTGCGCTGCGCAGTTCGAGTTGCGCGATCACCTGACGTGCCAATCGCTCCAACGCGCGCTTCTGGTCAGGGGTAATTTCACGAGGGCGGCTGTCGAGAACGCATAACGTGCCCAGCGTGTGACCATCGGGCGTTTCCAGCGGCGCACCGGCGTAAAAACGAAGACCGGCGTCACCGGTTACAAGCGGGTTCGTGGCAAACCGGGCATCCTGGGTCGCATCGTTCACGACCAGAACGTCATGTTGGCCCAGGGCGTGCGCGCAGAACGCGACATCGCGGGGCGTTTCGGCCGCAACCAGCCCGATGCGCGCCTTGAACCACTGACGTTTATCGTCGACCAGACTGATCAGCGCCATCGGCATGCCACAGATCTGGGCAGCAAGCGCGACGATGTCCTCGAACTCTTCCTGTGGTGCCGTATCGAGGATCTTGTAGCGATCAAGCGCGGCCAGCCGCTGCAGCTCGCAGTCGTCCTGTCCCTCGTCAGATTTCCCCGCCACGCCGCGTTACCCCGTTAATTTGTCCAGGCGACGCGATACTGCGGCTAACCGGCCAACCTGTTGTTTGCATTATGCTACCGACAGGATGCGATTTCAATCTTGCGACCTGTTGCCAAAGGCATATTTGCGGTCGAACCTGTTTCGTGGGCGGTGTGCAATTTGCGATATCCGTCCGGTCGTCCGCGCCAAAACAGGCTGATCAAGGGAGTACGCAATGCGCCTTGCAGTTATCGGTCTGGGGCGCATGGGCGCCAATATCGCGCGTCGCCTGATGGGCGGCGGCCATGAAATCGTGGCGTTCGATCGAGATGAAAAGGCGGTTGCAGCGCTGGTGAGCGAGGGTGCCGTCGCCGCAGCTTCGCTGGAGGATGCCGCAACAAAGATGGAGGGGCGCAAGATCTTCTGGATCATGCTCCCCGCGGGCGATCCGACCGAACAGACGATTGCAACACTGACCCGGGTTTGCTCGCCCGGCGACATCATCATCGATGGCGGAAACAGTTTCTACAAGGACGACATTCGCCGTGCCGCATCCTGTGCGATGCGCGATCTCCACTACGTCGATGTCGGCACGTCCGGTGGTATCTGGGGCTTCGAGCGCGGGTATTGCATGATGATCGGTGGCGAGAAGGGCGTCGTCGACGATCTGGATCCGATTTTCGATACGCTTGCACCCGGCTATGGCGATGTCGCCCGCACCATGGGGCGCCATGCGCCCGACGATCGTGCGGAGCGCGGTTACATCCACGCAGGCCCGGCAGGTGCGGGGCACTTCGTGAAGATGGTGCATAACGGCATCGAATATGGGCTGATGCAGGCCTATGCCGAGGGCTTCGACATTCTGAAGGGCAAGGCGTCCGATCGTCTGCCGCAGGATCAGCGTTTCACGATCGATCTCGCCGAGGTCGCCGAAGTCTGGCGCCGGGGGAGTGTGATCTCATCGTGGCTGCTCGATATCAGCGCCATTGCGCTCGCCAGGGACAAGGAACTGGGCGATTTCTCCGGCAAGGTGTCGGATTCCGGAGAAGGTCAATGGACGATCGACGCTGCGATGGAGGAGGCGGTCCCCGCCTATGTCCTGTCGTCTGCCCTCTTCGCCCGCTACCGCAGCAGGGTCGACTCGACCTTCGGCGACAAGTTGTTGTCGGCGATGCGCTTCGGCTTTGGGGGGCATGTAGAGATACCTCAATGACACGTATCCGTTTGCTCGTATCGGACATCGACGGAACGCTGGTTCGAAGCGACAAGACATTGAGCGATGCCGTGGTGGCTGCGACGCGCGATGTTCTCGATGCCGGCATCGCCATGACTCTCATCAGCGCGCGGCCGCCAAGCGGTATGATCTGGATTGCCGAACGTCTGGGACTGGAAGGCGCGCTGGGCGCATTCAACGGTGGCACCATTTTCCGCTCGGACGGAACGATCATGGCGGCTAACCGCCTCGACCCGGAACTGGCCGGGGACGCTCTCGAACGCCTCGACAAACCGGGCGTGACGTCATGGCTGTATGCCGATGGTCGATGGTTCGCGCAGACGAGCGACAACCCTCATGTCCCGAGTGAAATCAAATCGGCCGGGGTCGATCCCGTGATCTGCGCAGACTTTTCGCATCTCCTGGCCCGGGTCGACAAGCTGGTCGGTGTCAGCGACGATTATGAATTGCTGGCCAAGATCAACATGGAAGTGGCGAGGGCTTTTGCTGGAGATGCAACGGTCGCGCAGTCGCAGCCTTACTATCTTGATATCACCGCCCCCCGCGCCAATAAAGGCGATGGGCTGAGAGCGCTTGCGGACAGCTATGGCGCCGCACTCGAAGAAACGGCGGCGCTCGGCGACCAGAACAACGACTTGCCGATGTTTGCGATCGCCGGTCTGACCGTTGCGATGGGACAGGCTTCCGCTACCGTTAAGGCCGCGGCCATGCACATTTCACAGCCGAACGACGACGACGGCGTGGCGGACGCGATCAAACGCTTCATCCTGCCCGCTAACCGGTAAGATAAGATCGCTTTCGGGCTCCACCGACTATTCGGCAACGACTCAAAAACTGCGGTATAATGTCGCAGCCTAACCAGTGCTCGGCACGCTTGAGGCTGAGGGCTGGCGCAGCCAGAACCAGCCTCAAGCGTGCCGATAATGTGATTTGGTCATCAGCCTGTCTCTTGGGCAGTTAGTTCAGGTTGCATCCGGTGACGACGCCTTCTTCGCCAGCGTCTGCGCACCACCATGCCCAACCGCCTCCCCCTGCTTCAGTTCGGCGGCTGTGGGCATGCGAACCCAATCGCCGCCGATTGCAACCATCGCCTGAAGGAAGAAGACGAGGGTGAAGCGCCCTCGGGCAACCTTGTTCTTTATGCCGGCCTCTGTTTCCTCGACACCGATCGCCGCCAAGGCCTCAACCAGCTTCGCGTAGGACAGCCCGCGCCGCATCAACTCAGCTCGAAGCAGGTTCTTCGCGAACGATTCCCAGTCGGCGTCATCTATTCCCGATTCCATCTCACGCCAGTCCCGAATGTGATGCCCAAGGTCTCACATGCGGGACTTTTATCTTGCTATTTCTACAAGAAAGTCTCATATGCGAGACGTTCGATAGCGGAAATGCAACCGGAATGGCAAGCGCAGACCGGAAACGGTCAGGTCAACATCACACACAGGCCAAGCGGAACCGCACGTTCACGCTCGACGACCTGTATGCGATAAAGGAGGAGGATCATGAACGCCTCTTCCGCCGAATGCGCTGGCCCGAGACCGACGGTGAGCCGGTCTGTCCGAATAAGCAGTGCGGATCGCTCGACCATTGGTGGCTGGAAAACCAGGGACGCTGGAAGTGCAAGGACTGCCACAAGCAGTTCAGCATCACGAGCGGCTCCGGGTTCCACCATACCAAGCTGTCGCTGCCGACCCTGCTGAAGGCTCTGCGCACGTTCATCCTCGGCTCGAAGGGCAATGCCACCAGCACGCTGATGAAAGACGTCGGGATCCAATACAAGACGGCTTACCTGCTGCAGCAGAAGTTCCGTGACGCATTGAAGGGTTGCATCGACGAGATCACGCTGGACGGTGAGGTCGAGATCGATGGTGCCTGGTTCGGCGGCTATATCAAGCCCGAAAACCGGAAGATCAACCGTTCCGACCGTCGGCTGAAGGAAAATCAGAACGGCAAGCGTCTCGTTGTCGTCGGTGCCCGTGAACGTGGACGCCATGGAAGAGCGATCACACGCGTGTTCGAGCAGGAATGGCAATCAATCCCTTGGCTCCGCGAGCGCATCGACCGGGGCGCTACCGTCTATTCGGACGAGGGCCAGTGGGACAATCTGCTTGCCTCGCACGAGGTGTTGCAGGTCAACCATTCCGAAGAATACCAGAAGAATGGCTACATAAACACGAATCAGATGGAAAGCCTGTTCTCCCGACTTCGCCGCTACGAAGTCGGCACCCATCATCACATCTCCGGCAAGTATCTGGCTTATTATGCCTGTGACGGCACTTGGCGGGAGAACAACCGCGAGCTCGACGATCGCGCGAAGCTGGAGCGGGCGCTGGGATGCATGATGCGGGCCCCGCCATCGCGGACGTTCGGCGGTTATTACCAGTTCGGGGCCACGAACTTGTGGCGCGGTGCCGAAGACAATCCGTTCGCGGGCTGGGTCCAGTGAGATCGGGACATATCATATGCGGGGATAGATTTTCTCGCAGCCGCTGCGGCGGCGGGCTGCGACTCGGAATCTGGGCATGCGCACATGACCACAATCTCGCATCGATTATCGGCGCCGCCGCGGCCAACAACCCGGGGATCCGCAAGGAGATCACCGGAACGCTGAAGCAGCAGGAGGGACCGCAGACCTATGCGATGATGGCGACCATCATCATCAACGCGCTGGTCTTCCAGGACACCTTGGCGGGCGCATCCGACGCATTGGTCGAAGTCCCAACGCTTTCCAAAATGAGCGCTAACGCCATGAAGCCCTCGCGAGGCGAGATCATTGCCGCGTGGCAGAAAATCCTCGAGATCAATTATTGGCCCATCTTCGGTGTGGCCAAGGAACTTGTCGAGGCTATGCCGGCGACGTTGTGGGGCAGCGTCTGCGACATCTGCATGCAGACTGCCGACGACCTGCTTTCCAAGAACCTTGGCAAGAACCCCGACCTGGTGGGCACGATTTTCCAGCGTCTGATCTCCGATCGCAAGTTCCTCGCCACCTTCTACACGGCCCCTTCCTCGGCAGCGTTGATGGCAAGACTGCTGATCGACGAGCGAGCTCCCAATGATGCCGACTGGGCTGACGCCGAGAAAGTGGCCGGCATCCGTATAGCCGACTTCGCGTGCGGCACAGGATCTCTCCTCTGCGCGGTGTATTCCGATGTGCGGATGCGCCTCGAACACGCGGGCGTCGATAGTCGCGCGATGCATCGGGGCATGATCGAGCACAGCCTGGTGGGCAGTGACGTGCTGCCCTCGGCCACATACATCACGGCCAGCCAGCTCTCGTCGGCACATCCGACCGTCCAATACGGCAACACCAACATCATCACCCTGTCATTCGGCAAGGTTGGCAACAACGAGTTCGCGCTCGGAGCAATCGATCTGCTCGAACGACAGCGTGCCATGTCGACGATCGCGACCCATGGCGTCAGCGTCGGCGCCACCGCTCTCAAGCCGATGGAAACCTGGTCCGCGGCCGGGGATGCCGAGGTGGACGACGCATCCTTTGACATCATTGCCATGAACCCGCCCTTCACCAGACTGACCGGCGGCGGCGGCAAGGACGAGGACAACTCCCGTCCTTTCTTCTCGGCCTTCGGGATCGACGAAAAGGTCCAGAAGAAGATGGCCGAGAAAACGGCGCGCATCCTTGCCGCAACGGCGTATCACGGCAACGCCGGCTTCGCATCGGCGTTCGTGGAAATCGGCCACCGCAAGTTGAAAGCCGCCGGTAAGATCGGCTTCATACTTCCACTCGGTTCGTTGTCCGGGGCGTCGTGGGCCAAGAGCCGCGAGCGTTGGAAGCGGTTCTACAAGGACGTGATCACGATCTCGATCGCTGGCGACGACAAGCATTCCGCCTTCTCAGCCGACACGAAGATGGCCGAGGCAATGGTCATGGCGACCAAGATCGACATCACAAAGCAGGAGCCAGGCGGGCGCCTGACCAGCGTGTCGCTTCACAGACGGCCTGAATCGCCACTCGAGGGCGCCGAGATGGCGCGCGAGATCAAGCGATTGATCGCCTCCGGGAATGTCAGGCGCATCGAGGATGGTCCGCTGGGCGGCACCGAGATGCGCATCGGTTCCGAGAAGGTCGGTGAGATCATTACCGCGCCGACGACGCCAGATCCTTGGCCGCTCAGCCGAATCCATGATCATGCCGTTGCCCAAGCGGCCTATCAATTAGACGCCGGAACGGTGTGGCTACCTGGTTCATTGCAGGCGTCGTTGTCCTCGGTGCCGCTCTGCGCACTCGGTCAGCTAGGGAAGGCTGGCCCGTATCATCTGGATGTCTCCGGCGGGGGAATGAGCGGCGGCGCGCCCAGGGGACCGTTCGAACTCAAGAAGACGAAAAATCCAGCAGCCGCATCTTTCCCCGTTCTGAAGGAGCACGACGAAAAGCGGGAGCGTTATCTTGAGCTCGAACCCGATGCCGAGGGAATCGTGAGGCAATCGGGTCAGGCATCTGAACAGAAGATCACGGACGAACGCTCGAAAGCGGTGTGGAACACCAAGACCAAACTGCATTTCGCCACGGATCTGCGTTTCAACGCCAATGCTCTGGTGGCGTGCTTGACCACGCGAGATGCTGTCGGCGGGCGGGCGTGGCCTTCGTTCTGTCTCAACGATCGGCGTTTCGAGAAGGTCGTTGCGTTGTGGTTCAACTCCACGCTCGGGATTCTCAGCTACTGGTGGAGCGCCAACAAGACGCAGAGCGGCCGCGGATCGGTCACGACATCCCGCTTGGAAGAGATGACCAGCATTGACCCTCGCCAGCTCGACGAGGACACGCTGCTGGCCTGTGACGTGTTCTACGAGGCTTTCAAGGGCAAGGCCCTGATGGACGTCCACGAGTTGGAGATCGATGAAAATCGGATCGAGCTCGACCGCTTCGTGGCGGAGACCCTGCTCAAATCCGGCACCATTCTTCCGCAAGTAGAAGATGGCTTGCAGCTTCTGCGTTCCAAGCTGGCGCTCGAGCCGACGATCAAGGGCGGGAAAGGAAGCTGATCGTCCCTGACGACATCTGTTTCCGCATACCTGTCAGTGCGTCGGTAGCTCTCGCGGTCACCGAGGGAGGAGGGAGCCGATTTCTTTATACGGCGATGAACCAGCTCCGCCCGTAATCGTCGGTATGCTTCACGAGGCCAATCTTCTCCTTGGCTCGTAGAGTCGCATCAACCGCGTTGACAGCCCCGCGGATCATCTCCTTGTCGGGCGCGACATCCCCGTTTCGCCTCAGCACTTCGATTGCGATGGCGCGCGTCGGAAGCGGGACGGTGGCCTGCCGTAGGATGTCGAGCGCAAGTTTCGCTGTTTGGCCAGGCCGAACGGACGATTTGTGGACGTGCTGCCTGACCGGCTTGACCTGGCCGGCCTTCCAGTCAGGATCGACCTCGGTCATCACCACGTCCGCGCATTGCAGGACATAACGAAGATGGTCTTCCTGCTCACGCAACCCATCGAGCCGTTCGAACAGCGACTCGATGCGCGCGATTTCTTCCGCATGCTCTTGGACTTCATAAGCCCAATGGCCCATTTTCGTTTTGAGAGACTGCCTGAGGTTGCTGGCGCCCATGTTGCCCTGCCATGATGATTCACGGCATACTAGCAGCTGGATCATACCCAGCGGTAAATGTAGCTTGGTTAGTCTGCGACATTATACCGAAAAACTGGCGGAGACGGAGGGATTCGAACCCTCGATAGGAGTAAACCCCCTATGACGGTTTAGCAAACCGTTGGTTTCAGCCACTCACCCACGTCTCCGGCGTTTGGCAGGGCGGGGCTATAGCCGTGGTGCGGCGGGCGATCAACTGGCTGCCCGCGATCTTTGAAAGTCTCGCTTCATCGCAAATCCGACTCGGACTGGCGCGCGATTCATTGTGGGGACAGGTGCGGTCGACTCTAATACGAGGCAATGTCTTCAGGGGTGGTCGCGATGCGTACGAAGCTCGCCGGAATTTTCTCGTTGTTCGCACTGCTCGGGGCCACGCCGGTTCTGGCGCAAGGCATCCAGACGATCGATCCGAACGCAGCGGCACAGGCCGATGTCGCGCCGGTGCCGGGCGAACGCGGTACTGCGGTCAATGCGCCACCGTCGCTACCGTCCTCCCCGCCGTCGTCATCCTCGACAAGCAACGGCACGCTGCCGTCGGCGTTACCCGTGGACAATGGCTTGTCGCCACCCGCTGCTTCCTCGCTCGCCACGCGGCAGACGCCGACCTATCGCAAGGACGACGTCATCGGGGCAGCCGAGAGCGTGTTCGGCAAGGGCGCGGCGGGCCTCGCCGGCATTTTGGAAAAGATTCTCGCCGACCAGGGTGAGCCCAATGCCTATATCGCGGGCCGCGAAGTCGCTGGCGCGTTCGTAGTCGGGCTGCGTTACGGTTCGGGGACGATGAAGCACAAGGTCGAGGGCGAACGCCCTGTCTACTGGACCGGCCCGTCGGTTGGTTTCGACGTCGGGGGCGACGCGACGAAAGTCTTCACGCTCGTCTACAATCTTTATGACAGCCAGGATCTCTACAAGCGCTTCCCGCAGGCCGAGGGCCGCGCGTATTTTGTCGGCGGTTTTTCCGCGACCTACCTGCGCGCGGGCGATGTCGTGCTGATACCGGTGAGGCTGGGGGTCGGTGTGCGGCTGGGCGTGAACGTCGGCTATATGAAGTTCACCGAAAAAAGCAGGTGGCTGCCGTTCTGATTATTGCTGTGCCGCAGCATAAGGTCTAGCGCACAGGGGTGTCTTCACCCTTGGACGATCATCGCCGTGGCCTGGCGTTCGGGCTTGCCGCCTATCTCAGCTGGGGCTTCGTTCCGGTCTTTTTCAAGCTGCTGAAGACGGTTCCCGCGCCGGAAATCATTGCCCATCGAATCCTGTGGTCCGTGCTGTTCCTTTCGGCGATATTGATCGCAATCGGTGGATTACGCGGACTGGCTGCCGTCATCCGCGACCGGGCGGTTATGCGTGCTCTGTTGGCCAGCGCGCTGCTGATCGGGGTAAACTGGACGATCTATGTCTGGGCGGTCGTCAATGGGCACCTGCTGGCCGCGAGCCTGGGGTACTTCCTCAACCCGCTGCTCAATATCATGCTCGGTGTCCTTGTGCTCAAGGAAAGCCTGTCGCGGAGCCAGAAAATTGCGATCGTCCTTGCCGCTGTCGGCGTCGTGGTCGCGGCGGCTGGCGCGCTCGATCAATTGTGGATTAGCCTTGTCCTTGCGACCAGTTTTGCCCTCTACGGCCTTATTCGCAAGGTAACGCCGGTGGGGGCTATCGCGGGCCTTGCGGTCGAAACCGCATTGCTCGCGCCTCTCTGCCTCGGCTGGCTGATATGGCAGGGTATGCATGGCATATCGGCATTCGGGCACGATCGCCCGACCGACGCGCTGCTTATCTTGTCCGCAGTGGTTACGTCGGTGCCGATGATGTTCTTCGCGGCGGCGGCCCGGCGCATTCCTTATTCGACGCTGGGCGTGCTGCAATATGTCGCGCCGTCGATCGTCTTCCTGCTCGGCATTTTCGTTTATGGAGAGCCGCTGCGACCCGCGATGCTTGTGGCGTTCGTGCTGATTTGGGCAGGACTGATCGTCTTTACCGTCGATATGGTTCGTCGGCCGCGACCGGCACCAGCGGTCGTTACGGAATAAGCGCCCAGCCCAGCGTTTCGCCGGCGTGGAATGGGACGATATCGATACTACCGCAGCCAATTTTGTCGGGCACGATGGTCTCCCTGCGCTTCAGCGTGACCGTGGCTTCGTTGCGCGGCAAGCCGTAGAACGCGGGTCCGTTCTCCGACGCGAACGCCTCTAGTTTGTCGAGCGCACCTTCGGCGTCGAACACGGCGGCATAGCTTTCGATCGCATAGGGCGCGTTGAATATGCCTGCGCAGCCACAGGCGGATTCCTTCGCGGCGATGCTGTGTGGCGCGCTGTCGGTGCCGAGAAAGAATTTGGCATTGCCCGACGTCGCGGCCTTGCGCAGCGCCAGCCGATGCTTCTCGCGTTTGGCGACCGGCAGACAATAGGCGTGCGGGCGGATGCCGCCGACCAGCATGGCATTGCGGTTGATGTGCAGATGCTGCGGCGTGATCGTCGCAGCGACGTTGGCGGGTGCGGCCGCCACGAAATCGGCGGCCTCTGCAGTGGTGATATGTTCGAAAACAATCTTCAGGCCCGGAAAGTCGCGGACCAGCGGCGTCAGCGTCCGGTCGATGAACACAGCCTCGCGGTCGAATACGTCGACATCGCCGTCCGTAACTTCTCCGTGTACCAGCAACGGCATCCCGGCACGCTGCATTGCGTCGAGCACCGGGGCCAGCGCGAAAATGTTCGTCACTCCATGCGCCGAATTGGTCGTGGCATGTGCGGGGTAAAGCTTGGCGGCTGTGAACACCCCCTCGGCATGGCCGCGCACCAGTTCATCCACATCCGTGGCATCGGTCAGGTAGGCGGTCATCAGCGGCGTGAAATCATGACCCTGCGTCGCGGCCAGGATGCGCGCGCGATAGGCGATGGCGGCATCGACACCGGTCACCGGCGGCGACAGATTGGGCATGACGATCGCGCGCGCAAACTGCCGCGCGGTGTATTTTGCGACATGGCTCAGCACGTCGCCATCACGCAGGTGCGCGTGCCAGTCGTCTGGGCGGCGGATGGTAATCGTCTGTATCATTGGCTTTGGCACGGATGCTCCGCTTGGGATTCGGTCCGATCGTCCCTAGCTAGAAGCCATGTCCTCCACCACCCTTACCGACCGCGCCGTCATCCGCCTGTCCGGGGAGGATGTGCGCGGGTTCCTTCAGGGGCTCGTTACGAACGACGTCGCTGGCGACCTGCCGGTCTATGCCGGGTTGCTGACGCCGCAGGGTAAGGCTCTGTTCGATTTCATCGTCTGGGCCGACGAGGAAGACTTGCTGATCGATTGCGAAGCGAGTGTCGCGGAGGCGCTGGCGCGGCGGCTGAAGATGTACCGCCTGCGCCGCCCGATCACGATCGCGGTGGATCCGACGCTTGCGGTCCACTGGGCTGCGGACGGACAGGGCGTTCCTGATCCGCGCAGTCCCGCGCTCGGCCGCAGGTGGATCGCGCCGCCCGCCGCACCCGCGACCGGCTGGCATGCACATCGCCTGTCACTGGGCATTGTCGAGGGTGCTGCCGAACTTGGTAGTGACGCGACTCTCTGGCTGGAAACCAACGCGCGAGAGCAGAACGGCGTGAGCTTTACCAAGGGCTGCTACGTCGGCCAGGAAAACACCGCGCGCATGCATCACCGGCAAAAGATCAACCGGCGGCTGGGGGTGGTGAAGGCGGATTCGGAGCCGGAAGGGGCGCGGGTATTTTATGCCGATCTCGGGCTGGCTGTTGTTCGCGAGCGGGTCGGCTAAATTCTTCTCCGAACCTGCCATAATGTCAGAAACCCGATCCCCATCCACACCACGTTGAGCACCGCTGACGGCAGCGCACCGTTCCAGCCGCTGTTCACGACGAACCCCGCAGCGCCGACGACGTTCATCCACTGGTACGCCCGCGAACGCCCGTCGAGCCGCCCGGTCGAAAGCAGGATATATGCGCCGAGAATCAACAGGGCGCCCGCCCAGCCGACGACTTCGATTCCTTGAGCAAGTGTGATCATGGGCGGTGCGTATAGCGTCGCGCGAAGCCAATCTGCCAGATCGCGAGCAGCGGCGTGACCGCCAGCTCCATGCCGAGGCCGAATTGCATGCCCGTGCCCGGCGCGCCGACCTCGACCAGCGAGAGCAGCCGCGCCAGCCCGCCGAGGACGACGAATGCGGCCAGCATCCGCAATCGCCCGCCCTTGTTCTCGATGTCGGGGATGCAGCTGGCGAAACCGAACCCGACGCCCAGGAAGATGCCCGAGATATAACGGAAATGGCTGTCGAGGTCCGTTGCGACGGGGCCGTGCGCCAGCCACGCTGCGCCGCGCAGCACACCAGTGCTGCCCGCCGACAGCGGGACAAGACAGGCGATTGCGATGACGATCTGCAACAGGCGCTTTTCGAGGGTGGGGGTCATGGGGTTCTTTCGGATCGGGGACGTAAGTCAGTTACGGCGTTTTTAGACCGTGAGATGCACTGTCACCACATCGTCCTCGCTCAGTTTTTCGGCCTTCCGGACGCTGGCCTTGATCGGCAAGAGATATCCTTTGACGTTTTTGCTGGGGAACAGCGAGGTCCGCCAGCTGGTCTGACCGATCGTTACCTGCACATAGACCGATCCCCATGCCGCCATGTGTCCGGGCGATGCCGCTCGGATGCCTTCCGCGACGTCGCCGTCGATAGTGACAAAGTGCCAGGCGGTCGATGTCGGTTGGCCGTCCTTGCCCTGCCCGCGCCACAGCCACATTGGTGCCGTGTGTTGCCAGCTACCGCCGCCGGGTGGCGCATCCTCGCCCAGTTCCTCGCGCAGGAAGCGGATCAATTCGGGATCGCTGGGCGCGCTGCTGTCGGTCACCGGCTTTTCACTCGCGTTTCCCGGGTTTAGGGGCACCCTCGACCTTACGGAGCGCAAGCATGACCGTCACTATCCAAGAATCCGATATCATTGAAAGCGTCGCCGACGCGCTGCAATACATCAGCTACTTTCACCCGATGGACTACATCCGCGCGCTGGGCGACGCGTACAAGGCGGAGAAAGGCCCGGCGGCCAAGGACGCCATCGCGCAGATCCTGACCAACAGCCGCATGTGCGCCGAGGGGCACCGGCCGATCTGCCAGGACACCGGCATCGTCACCGTGTTCGTCAAATGGGGCCAGCAATGCGTGCTCGGCTCCGAGCGCAGCCTTCAGGAGGTCGTCGATGAAGGCGTTCGTCGTGCGTACCTACACCCTGAAAACAAGCTGCGCGCGTCGATCCTCGCCGATCCCGCATTTACGCGCGTGAATACCAAGGACAACACGCCCTGCGTGATGTCGGTCGAAATGATCCCCGGCAGTAAGATCCACATCGATGTCGCGGCAAAGGGTGGCGGGAGCGAGAACAAGTCGAAATTCAAGATGCTCAATCCGTCGGATTCGATCGTCGATTGGGCGCTTGAAATGATCCCGCAGATGGGCGCGGGCTGGTGCCCGCCGGGCATGCTCGGCATCGGCATCGGCGGCACCGCGGAAAAAGCGATGAGCCTTGCCAAAGAGAGCCTGATGGGAAGCATCGACATGGCGCAGCTGAAGGAACGCGGCCCCAAGACCGACATTGAAAAGCTGCGCGTCGAGATTTTCGACAAGGTCAACGCGCTCGGCATCGGCGCACAGGGCCTGGGCGGCCTTGCGACCATCCTCGACGTGAAGATCATGGACTACCCGACGCACGCGGCGTCCAAACCCATTGCGATGATCCCCAACTGCGCCGCGACCCGCCACGCGCATTTCACGCTCGATGGCTCCGGCCCCAGCTTCCTCGAGGCGCCCAATCTCGACGACTGGCCCGATGTCCACTGGACGCCCGATGCCGCCGCGATCCGCGTCGATCTCGATACGCTGACGCCGGACGTCGTGCAGAGCTGGAAACAGGGTGACCGCCTACTGCTCAACGGCAAGATGCTCACCGGTCGCGACGCCGCGCACAAGCGGATCAAGGACATGCTGGGTAAAGGCGAGCAGCTCCCGGTCGAATTCCGCGACCGGGTCATCTATTACGTCGGCCCGGTCGATCCGGTGGGCGAGGAGATTGTTGGCCCCGCCGGCCCGACTACTGCGACGCGCATGGACGGCTTCATGGACATGATGCTGGAACAGGGGCTGCTCGCATGCGTCGGCAAGGCTGAGCGCGGGCCCGCCGCGACGCAAGCGATTGCAAAGCACAAGAGCGCCTATCTGATGGCGGTCGGCGGCGCGGCGTACCTGGTCGCCCGCGCGATCAAGGGGTCGAAGGTCGTCGGGTTCGCCGACCTCGGTATGGAGGCGATCTACGAGTTCGAGGTCAGCGACTTCCCCGTGACCGTCGCGGTGGATAGCGAGGGGAACAACGTCCACCAGCTTGCGCCGCAGGTCTGGAAAAAGAAGATTGCTGAGGAGAAGTTGCTCGAGGGCGTGTGACCTGAATTCGGGCCGACTTTGGCCGAAACCATCCCACACGAGCGCCCGGCCAAGAATTTCGGCACGACAGCGACCGCCAGGCACAGCGTTACGATCACCCACAAGAGGGCAAATCCCACATATTCGATTGCGCGGCGCATCCTGCTTCGTCAGTCTCTTTGTATGTCAGCAGTGACCCTAACGCTTCTGGCGGCAAGCGCGTTGCAGGGTGCAAATCCTTCTTCCGCAGAAGTGCGCGTGGCGTTCGACGCGCGACATATCGGTGGATCTGTCGAACACGGATTAGCCGACCGTGCTGCCAAACGCCGTGTCACTGCCGAAGATCCGGTACGCATTGCCAGCGTTTCGAAGCTCGTGGTCGCACTGGGTGTGATGCGGCTGGTCGAGGCGGGGAAACTCGATCTCGACCGCGATGTCTCCGCCTATCTCGGCTGGCCCCTGCGCAACCCCGGCTATCCGGATGTGCCGATCACGTTGCGTATGTTGCTGTCCCATACCTCCGGCCTGCGCGACGACGCCGACTATGCAATCCCGTTGGGCGACACCGTCCGCGCCCGCGTTGCCGATCGCCGCGCATGGGATAACGAGCATCGTACCGGTCAGTGGTTCCACTACACCAACCTCAATTTTCCGGTGATCGCCAGCGTGATGGAGGCGGCAACCCGCGAGCGTTTCGACACACTGATGGCGCGGCTGGTGCTGGCCCCGCTTAAGCTCGACGCCTGTTTCAACTGGACGACCTGCAGCAATGCAAAGGTCGCGCGTGCCGTGGTGCTCTATGGCGTGGACGGCAGTATCCAGCGCGACGATCTGAACGGCAAGCGCCCGGACTGTCCTGTCGTCGCACCGAACGGCTGTGACCTGTCGACCTACAAACCCGGTGACAACGGTGCGCTGTTCAGCCCGCAAGGGGGCCTGCGCATCTCGATGCGCGATCTCGCCCGCATCGGGCAAATGTTGCTCCGCCACGGTGACGGCTTCCTGAAACCCGCCTCGGTCGTCGAAATGACGCACACACAATGGGTGTTCGACGGCGGCAATGGCGATGCCGAGAACGGCTTTCACTGCAGCTACGGCCTTGCGGTGCAAGGCACGGCCACCGCACAACCGAACACTCCCGCCCCCGAGTGCCGCGACGACCCGTTCGGCGATGCCCGCCCGCGCGTTGGCCATGCGGGAGAGGCTTACGGGTTGCGCTCGGGCCTGTGGATCGATTCCAAGCGGGGCACCGGCGTCGCGTTTTTCGTGACGGGTCTGGCCGACGACACGCTCAAGGGGAAATCAGCTTTTACGGCGGTTGAGGAAGCGATCGTTCAGTCGAAATAGGGGACATGATGATGCGGAAATTGGCGATTCTGGGATTTGCGGCATTCCTGCTGACCAGCGCGGCGCGGCCTCCCGCCTATGACGTCATCATTCGCGGGGGCACAATCTACGACGGTACTGGCGGTATGCCCTATCGCGGCGATGTTGCGGTGAAGGGTGACCGGATTGTCGCGGTCGGCAAGGTGACCGGCACTGCGAAACGCATTGTCGATGCGCGCGGCCTCGCGGTCGCGCCGGGGTTCATCAACATGCTCAGCTGGGCCAATGAATCGCTGATCGCCGACCCGCGCGGGATGAGCGATACCAAACAGGGCGTGACGCTGGAGGTGATGGGCGAGGGCTGGTCGATGGGCCCGTGGACGCCGGAAATGGCCGCCCGCGAAGAGGCGCGGCAGGGAGACATCAAGTTCAAGGTCGGCTGGTCGACGCTCGCCGGATATCAGGAGTGGATCACCAAACGCGGCATCACGCCGAATATCGCCAGCTTCGTCGGCGCGACGACGGTCCGTATCCATGAACTCGGCGAAGGCGACGTCGATCCGACACCCGACCAGTTGAAGCGCATGCAGGACCTGGTCCGCGCCGCGATGAACGATGGCGCGATGGGCGTCGGCAGCTCGTTGATCTATGCGCCTGCGACCTATGCCGAAACGCCCGAGCTGATCGCACTGGTCAGTGCCGCGCATCAGTGCGGCGGCATGTACATCAGCCATATGCGGAGCGAGGGCGATCGCCTGCTCGAATCGGTCGATGAACTGATCGAGATTTCGCGCGCGTCGGGTGCTCCGGCCGAAATCTATCACATGAAACAGGCGGGCAAAGCTGCGTGGGGCAAATACGATGCGATGGTCGCGAAGATCGAGGCAGCGCGCAAAAGCGGCCTGCGCATCACCGCCGATATGTACAATTACACCGCAGGCGCGACCGGCCTCGACGCGTCAATGCCGACCTGGGTTCAGGCGGGGGGCACAGAGAAATGGATCGAGCGGCTACGCGACCCCGCCATCCGCGCGCGCGTGATTGCCGAGATGAAGGCGCCGGGGCAGGGCTGGGAAAACCTGCTGTTCAATGCGGGCAGTGCCGACAAGGTCATCCTGCTCGCGTTCAAGAACCCGGCGTTGAAACCTCTGACCGGCAAGACGCTTGCCCAGGTCGCGGCGATGCGCGGCACGTCGCCGGAGGACACCGCGATCGATCTGGTGATCGAGGACGGCACACGCGTCGGCACGGCGTATTTCCTGATGGACGAGGCAAATGTCGCGAAACAGACCGCGCTGCCATGGATGTCGTTCGGGTCCGACGCCGCGAGCCAGGCGCCCGAAGGCGTGTTCCTGAAGGCGAGCGCCCACCCGCGCACCTATGGCAATGTCGCGCGGCTGCTCGGCAAATATGTGCGCGAGCAAAAAACGACGACGCTGGCGGATGCGGTGCGGCGGCTGTCGGGCTTTCCGGCGAGCAACCTGGGCATCACGGATCGCGGTGTGGTGAAGGCGAGCAATTATGCCGACCTCGCCATCTTCGACCCTGCGACGGTGGGTGACACCGCGACGTTCGACAAGCCTCAGCAATATGCCACCGGCATGCGCCACGTCTTCGTCAACGGCGTACAGGTACTGCGCGATGGCGAGCATACCGGCGCGACGCCCGGCAAAGTCGTGCGCGGGCCGGGATGGAAGAAATGTAGCGCTTAGCCGAGCGGGTAAACCCGTCGCTTAGCCGTTCCGGACCCAACGTGTCCGCCGCACCGGCCCGGTAATCAGCTGAGACTTGTATGCCTTGCGAATGACCGTTGCGTCATCTAGCGTATTCAGCACGACGCGCGTTCCGCCCGACATTAGGGACTCGATCGCGCTGACACGGGCATTGTGCTTCGCGCACATGGCGGTGACGTCGGCTTCGCTCGCTTCGATGTTGATGGCGCGGGTCAAGGTGGTGGTCACGGCGGTCATGCTGATCCTTCCGGGGATTAGGGTTCCTGATCGGCTCTGCGGAAGCTGCTAGCTCCCTGTCACGAGAATGCGGAACCGTGCACCGGTGATGCTCCCTTATCGCACAGGGGGCGGGAAAACGCCAATTGGCGGGTTTGTGCAACCGTCGTCGTTCGTGGACAATGATCGGCGGTTCGTCGAAGCGGCCCGCGCTCCATCGACGGACATCGGTCACAGATCGAACGACGAATGCGCTGCGAGGACACCTGCCGTAGGGGAAATGACGTCACGGGTACCCCGCTCGTGGCGAACGTCAGCCCCAGACGAAGGACCAAGACGATGATCCGCATTCTTACCGTTGTTGCCGCCATGGCGCTTGCCGCCCATGTCGCCCCTGCCCAGGCCGCCAGCGTTGCGGTCAGCTATGCCGACCTCGATATGAGTTCCGCTGGCGGTCATGCCCAGCTCGAGGCGCGGATCGCTGCCGCCGCGCGACGGGTGTGCCGCGTCACCGACAACCGCAATCTGGGCGAAGTGATGGCAGCCAACGGTTGCTACCGCGATGCGGTTGCGGCGACCAAGCCGCAACTCGCGGCGCTCATATCGGCCAAAACCCGCGCTGCCGGCTGAACCGGCACGTTTCCCCAAAACCCTTAAACGGTCGGGCACACGCTGGCACTTGCCGTTAGCGCCCGGCCATTTTTTTCGCCCGCGGCAGATAGGTTCGGCCGATGCGAACGATGGCGCCGTCGGTCAGGTCCGCGCTCCACACACCCATGCCGTCGTGGCGGAGTCCTGCGATACGGTCGCGGCGGACGATGGTCGATCGGTGCAGGCGGATGAACCGTTCGGGGTCCAGTCGCGCGTCGAGGCTGGCGATGGTCTGGTGGAGCAGGAAGCTGCGCTGGCCCACATGGAGCCGCATATAATCGCGCTCGGCGTCGATTCGGTCGATGTCGTCGGCGGCGATGCGCACCAGTTCGGACCGGTGCGGCACCCAGAATTCCTCGATCCACTCGGACGCGCGGGTCTCGGTGGAGGCGGTGCGCGTGGTCGCGCGGTCGATTGCGCGCGACAGTCGGTCAGGAGCGACGGGTTTCAGGACATAGTCGACCGCATCGAGGTCGAACGCCTCGACCGCGAAACTGTCGAAGGCGGTGACAAAGACGATGGCGGGGCGTGCCGAGCGGGCGGCCAATGCACGGGCCACGCCCAGCCCGTCGAGTTCGGGCATGGCAATGTCGAGCAGCAGCAGGTCGGGCGACAGGGCGTCGATCAGGCGGAGGGCTGCGGCGCCATCGCTGGCGGTACCCACGACGTTGAGGTTGTCGAGACCGGCGCACACGACCTGCAACCGTTCGACGGCCAGCGGTTCGTCATCGACGATCAGGACGCGTAAAGAGGAGGGCAAGTCTACGCCTGCCGCGGGATCAACAGTCATTGTAGGAAATCGGCATGGTGAGCGTCACGGCGAAGCCTGCGTGGCTGGAGATGTCCATCGTGGCGGCCTCGCCGAAGCGGGCGCGCAACCGGTCGCGGACGTTGGTCAGGCCGATGCCGCAGCCTTCGTCGTTGGACGATGTGCCGGGGCCATCGTCGATCACGGTCAGCAACAACATGGTGTCGGTCGTGCGCGCGGCGATGCGGATCGTCACCGGCCGGGTGGTCGCCGCAACCGCGTGCTTCACGGCATTCTCGACAAGGGGTTGCAGGATCAGGCCGGGCACGCACGCCCCCGCCAGCGCATCGGGCACGTCGATCTGCGTCTTCAGCCGCGTCGGGAAGCGCACCCCCTCCACCTCGAGGTATAGCTCCTGCAGCCGCACCTCGTCGGACAGCGGCACATCGACGGTGGCATCGCCGGTCAGGCTGGTGCGGTAGAATGTCGCGATCGACTGGATCATCTGCTCCGCCGCCGCGGTCTTGCCGGTGAGCACCAGTGCCGACAGCGAATTCAGCGTGTTGAACAGGAAGTGCGGATTGACCTGATAGCGCAGCGACCGCAGCTCCGCCGCCTTGGCCGCGCGGCGCAGCTCTGCCTCGCGCCGTTCGGCATCGCGCACCGCGGTGGCATTGGCGAGCGCCAGGTATAGCGCGCCCCATGCGATCAGCAGGAAGTACCGGCCCAGCGCGATATCGGTCAGTTCCTGCCACCGCGACTTCGCGTCGTCGTGGTGCGGGTCGTTGACGATCAGCGGCATCCGCCCCGGCGTCTCGATCACGTAATTGCCCTGCGCGTCCTTGGTGATGCGCGTCCGCCCGTCGTCGAGCAGCGAATAGCTCTTGTCCATGTCGGAAAAGACTTCGTAATTCACCCAGGCGGTTGCCAGCGACGCGGGCAAGGCGAGCAGCATGACGGTCGCGATCCGCACCCACAACGGCCGCGCGCCCATCCGCCGCAGCACCAGCCAGATGACCAGCGATCCGACCACGCCCGCCGCACAGACCATGCTGCGCTTGCCCATCATCGTGAATTGCGCGGCCAGGTCGCCGTCGTCGATCAGGAAGTTGCGCAGCGTGACCAGGATGAAATACGTCGTCCACACACCGATGGCAGACGCGAGGACGGCGCGGAACGATACGGAGGGGCTGTTAGGCGGGGGTTCTGACATTAACGCCAGATGTACCACGCGGCGGCGCAAAGGCCATGTCGCCGGTGGAGTGGAATCGACGGCTGGTGGAATTTCGTGTCTGGATATCCTCCCCCCCCTCGCGGGGGAGGATAGCGAAGCTTGGCGGCTTCCGCCTGGCGCAGCTTGGAGAGGGGGAGCGAGCCCAGGGCTCGCACGGTCGCCTTGCGACCACACCCCTCACCCGGCCGCGCTGCGCGCGTGTCCGCCCTCTCCCGCAAGGGGAGAGGGAAGAACAGAAATCAACGGCAGCGAGCGCTGCTGCTGTCGATCGCCGCGCCACCGGCACCACCGGCAATCGCACCCAGGATGGTGCCCAAAGTCTTCGATCCGCCCGGCGCGATGGCGTTGCCAAGGACGCCACCGGCAAGTCCGCCCACGATAAGCCCGGTCGTGCCATCCGAACGGCGGCAGTAGTACTGCCCGTTCTCGCCGCGATAAACGCGCTCGTTACGGCTCAGCCGGCGCTCGCGGTAATTGGGGCCGTCACGGTAATAACGGTCGGCATAATAGCCATTATATGCCGGGTCGGGGCGGTTATAGTCATAGCGCCGGTACTGGCGGTACTGGTTGTCGGACGCATAGCCCGGATCGCTGCCGCCCATGTCGCCGCAGGCCGACAGACCGGTCAGCGCGGTTGCCGCGACGGCCAGGCTCAAAATTGATTTTCGCATGATAATCCTCTCCCGTTGTTACGGGGGCATAATGGGCGACGGGGAAAAAGGTTGCGCCGCGCGCGAGGGTGCCCCGGCAATCGTGCACACGATCGCAGCGAACCGTGTAGGACAGCCCCGTTTAAGCGTGGCTTCACCCACGCGGTGGGGCCAGCGAAGCGAAGCCCTAAAAATCGGGCCGGCCAGCCTCGCCAAAGCGAGGACTGACGACGTGGCTTTGCCACGGCGGCCCCATCCAGCTCACCGTCACCCCGGACTTGATCCGGGGTCCCGCTACCTGTGCTATGAAGCAGAGTAGAGAAGAAGAAGCTGGATCCCGGATCAAGTCCGGGATGACGTGGGAGGGAGGTTAGCCCCCCGCCCGCACGATCAACCGGTCGAGCGCCGCGAGCACCAGCGGCTTCGCCTTCGCCGCGGGCATGTTCGCCAGCGCGCGAAGCCGGTGCGTCCGGCCGATCTCCGCCGCGATCAGCATGCCGAGGTAATACCCCCGCCGCAGCGGCAGGCCCGACGTCGCGGTCGCATCGCCATTCTGGAACAACTCGGCATAAACCCCCTCGTCGGTCGACATCAGCACGGGCTTCAGTGCCTGCAGCGACGGCAACAGCTTCGCGCGCGTCGCCGCCGCCATGTCGTCGGGCAGGTCGAGCAACAGCTCCGCCTCGTTGGCGTCGGGGTTCAGCATCCTGGCGACATGGGTCGCCAGCCCCTCCGTCCACAGCGAACACCAGATCGCGGCACATTCGCCCAGGCGGGGCTCGTGATAGATGTGGAACAGCTCGTGGTGGAAGAAGGCGGACTCGCTGCGGAACGCGGGGCCGTGGAACCGCACCATGCCGTCGGCGGCAAAGATCAGGACCGGGCCTTTTCCGAAATTGCGCGTGCCGCCGTCCATTTCGCCCAGCGAATGGAGCAGCCACACCGGCTGTACGGTGCGGAAGTCGGGAAAGGCGCGGGCAAAGCTGGTGGTGTTGCGCGCGGATGCGGCGGCGAACCCCGCGACCTTCGCGGCATAGGCGTCGCGGATAGGCGCGAACCGTTCGATCTCCCGCGCGATCCGCGCATCGCGCTTCGCCTCGGTCACCTCGCCGCCAAAGCGTGCGACGCCGTAAAAGTCGGGGAACTTCACCGCCACGCCGCGCTTGAACACAGCCACGCGCTCCGCCGTGGACTGCCCCTTGGTCGCGTCCCAGAAGGTCAGCCAATCACCCGCGATGTTGCGGACTTCGATGGTGGGTTTCGAGTGAGCAGGTGTCGCCAAAAGCAGCGCAAAGAATGCCAGTGGACCAAGCTGCGTCTTCCTAGCCCCTCCTCCTTCAGGGGAGGGGTTGGGGTGGGGCGTTTCAACGCTTCCCATTCCAGCAGTGGGAGCGCGGACAGGCCCCACCCCAACCCCTCCCCTCAAGGAGGAGGGGCTTAAAGGGTCACCACTTGCCACCGGCCTCTTCGATTTCTTTCAGCAACGCCCGCTTGGACGCAGTCCGGTTCTCCCCCGCATTGCGCGGCATCTCGGGATGGCCGAGTTCCGCCCGACGCGCAGCCAGCTTGGCCGCGAACGCCGCCATGCTTTCGACGCGTGGTTCAGGGCTGGATGTCTTCGATGCCATAATCGCCGAAACTTTCCTCGCGGATGCGCCGCTCCAGATACTCCATATCGGCGTCGGAGTTAAGGAGCAGCAACACCCGCGCCTGATCGATCCGGTCGCGCGCTGTACCGCTGGCGTATTGGCCCATGCGGTCGGCGATCAGATCCTCGACCGGGATGATGCGAAACACGTCGGTGCCACCGGTCACTTCGAACAAGCGCATCCGCGCCGTATCGACTGAACCATCCATCGGCACATCGGCCACCACCTCGAAACCCAACGCCAGTTCGGGATGCGCCCACCCGCGCGTAAGCTTTCCCGGTCCCGAAGGTCGGACGAAACCGGCGCGCTGCAGTTCCTCCTCCAGTTCGGGCTGCGACGGCGTCGTCACGTCGAAATCGCCAGTCGCGAGCGCGCTCATCGAGTAATATTCTGCCGCCGCCCCGCCGACCAGCACCGGCCGCGCCAATCCGCGCGCCACCATCGCCTCGCTCACCCGCGCGAACAGGCGGAGGGCGGCTTCGAATTCGGGGCGGTAGGTGGCGGTCATGGCGAAAGGACTAGCACCTTACCCTGATCTTGCCATATCATGCTCGCGGCGGTCTTGCCTCGATAGCCGCCTCCGCCGGAGCGAAACGCAAGATGGGCTGCTGTCCGCGGGGTTGGGGGTTATCCCGGCACACAAAAACCACCACTCTCGTCACCCCGGCCTCTGAGCCGGGGTCCAGCTTTTCATCCAAAGGCAGCGGGATCCCGGATCAAGTCCGGGATGACGGTGAAAGGGTGGCAAGGGTAAAGTTGGTGGTGTCACGCGCAGAGGCACCCCTTTTAGCCCCTCCTCCTTCAGGGGAGGGGTTGGGGTGGGGCGTATCAACACTCGATTAGCTTCGGTTCCTGCGGACAGCCCCCACCCCAACCCAGTTTTGCCCGTCCTGGTCCGTCCGGGGGACGGACTGGGCCAAACTCCTGAAGGAGGAGGGGCTTTTAAGCCTCGGTCACCTCCCCGCCAAAGCGCGCGATGCCGTAAAAGTCGGGGAACTTGACGCCCAAGTCGCGCTTGAACACGGCCACGCGCTCTGCCGTCGGCTGGCCCCTGATCGCGTCCCAGAAGGTCAGCCAGTCACCCGCGATGTTGCGGACTTCGATGATGGGAGTGGGGATGGGTTTGGCGGCGAGGGGAGACGTGAGGAGGAATGGAAGGACGAGAAGGATGTACTTCATACACATCTCCACAACCTGTTGGGGTAGCGTATCACTAACAATACCACATAAAGAGTTCGTTATGTGCAAGAAATGACTCGACAACATCGCGCTTTGTCGGAATCGTCATGTCGGGTCCAAGTCCCGATCATCATGCCGCCTGTAGCGAGGGGCGCGTGAGGTGCCCCGGGGCGGACGGCCTTTCCGTCTTTTGGTAGGAGAAATCCAATGACCAACAAGCGCGGACGGGATGCTGGCACTGGCCAGTTCATTCCCGTGAAGGTCGCAGAACGCCGTTCAAAAACGGCGATCGTCGAGACCTTCAAGACGGATAAGAACGGTCGGCCTGTAAACTGAGCCGTTCTTTGAAGTCATAACGGGGGCCGTCGAGGGAAACCTCGGCGGCCTTTAGATAGCAAGTACATAGAAAAATTATTGCTTCGATTCAAGCAGTTAAAAGAATCGTAAATCAATGGCTTAGCGATAAGCAACATCTCCTGACGCTCTTTATGGGATGGTTGTTTCGCTAATATGCGATAGTTGCCATCAAATCTGAATAATAAGATTTGAAGCTGATCCTAAAGGGCGGATTGAGGTACTGATGGAAGACGCAGAAGAAGCTAAAGTTGCGGCGTTCAGAACCGAAATTGACGGTCTTCAAGACGGTTCAATCTCTCAGCTTCCCTTTGATCTTTTCGAAAAGCCTGGCAACAGGACAACCAAGCTCATTGCTACATCTGGCCAGGACATGCCCATTGACGGGCGACATCGCTGGCACGATTTCAAATTTCGAGAATCTGTCTTGGTTACTCGCGTGACCGTATATCTGACTGGATATTCGGACTTCAGTGATTTCGATATTCGATGGTTTGACGAATTGGGCGTAGAAACGCAGGCCCGTGGTAGGCCAACAGATGGTGTTCTAGTCTTTTACATTAACAGTCTATGCACCCACATCTCCTTCCGACCGCCAACCGTGTTTTTTTCGTCTCCCAAAATCTCAAACGTTCGTGTTGAGGGTGTTGAACGGTCGAAGGTTGCTAGCGCGCTAGACAGCTTGTCCGATTTGGATACCTACAAAGAGAATATTATCCGAATTGCTGACAAGGCGGTGGCTTCGGCAGATGCTAAAATTGAACTTGGTCAAAAATCTCAGCAGGAAAGGGCAAGCATACAGCGCGAAATCGCGACAATGAAAGGCAATCAATCTCGCCTTAAGAAGAATGTCGACGATCTTTCTTTAAAAAGAAATGAACTAATCACACATAATTCTGCTGCGGAAAGCGCGCTAGCTGACGCGGACGCTCGTATAAAGATTAATCAGAATCAAAATACAGCTTTGATCGATGAGAACAAGCTGATCAGCGAGGAAATTGTCGACGGTAATATCAAATTAAAAGATCTTCGTGCAAATATTAATCTATTCCCTAGTGAAATAGTCTCATTTGTTGATCAGGGCACCAAGAATCTCAGGCAATACTTTCTACTTGCTGCTGCACCAATAATAATTATAGTCGCAATGTTTATCCTTCTAATAAGGGGCGCTGCAGATTTAACGACCGTTATCACCAATGATCCGAAAGTGAATATTCAGGCGTTGATGATTTCAAGAGTGCCTTACGTAACTATATCTATTGCGATAATTACAGCTTGCTATAAAATAGCTAGGGTCAGGACTCATTGATTGAGCCAGAAGATGACGGTTGCGGCGATGCAGA
>JBDUBD010000097.1:0-9953 GCA_040004295.1 Sphingomonadales bacterium
CCGGTAGCTCAGCAGGACAGAGCAACGGTTTCCTAAACCGCAGGTCGGGAGTTCGAGTCTCTCTCGGGGCACCATCGCACGGGCACATTATGCACTTTACCGATTTCGACGTTGACGGCTTTCTGCGCAATTACTGGCAGCAGAGGCCACTGCTGATCAGGAACCCGTGGGCAAAATGGCGCAATCCGCTCGAGCCTGACGAACTTGCGGGATTGGCGTGCGAGGAGGGTGTCGAGGCGCGGCTGATCGAGCAGAAGCGCAAAGGGTGGAAGGTCGCGCATGGACCTTTCCCCGAATCGCGGTTCGGAAAGCTGGGCAAGACCCCGTGGACGCTGCTCGTCCAGGCGGTGGACCATGTCGTGCCGGACGTTGCCGCGCTCATCGATCCGTTCCGCTTCATCCCCAACTGGCGGATCGACGATGTGATGGTGAGCTACGCCAGCGACGGGGGCGGGGTAGGGCCGCACTTCGACCAGTATGACGTGTTCCTGATCCAGGGTTTGGGACGGCGCCGTTGGCAGATCGGCAAGCATTGTGATGCGACGACCGAATTGTTGCCGCACGACGATTTGCGCCTGCTCGCCAGTTTTGAAGCAACCGACGAATGGGTGCTCGAACCCGGCGACATTCTGTATGTCCCGCCCGGTATCGCCCATAACGGTGTCGCGGTCGGTGACGATTGCATGACCTATTCCGTGGGCTTTCGCGCTCCCTCACGGTCCGAACTGATCGCGCACTGGTGCGATCACCTTCTGGCCACGTTGGAGGAGGACGATCGCTACACCGATCCCGGCCTGATGGTGCAGAGAAACCCGGGCGAGATTTCCCCCGACGCGCTCGACCGTCTGCACAGGATGGTCAGCGAAAAAATGCTCGACCGCGTCGCCTTTGCCGGTTGGTACGGACAATACAGCAGCACGCCGAAATATCCCGACCAAATCTGGGAGCCCGACGCACCTGTGACGATAGAAAGCATTCGCGCGCGCATCATCGTCGGCACTGGCCTGATGCGTAATCCCGCCAGTCGGTTTTCATTCGTTCGTCAAAGCGCCGATGCTGTGATCCTGTTCGTCGATGGCGAGAGTTTCGAATGCACGGGCCTGAGTGCGACGTTCGCGGAAATGGTTTCCGGCCAGAATCCTGTGGTCGTTGGGTCGGAGATTGTGAGTTCCGATGATGCCATGAGTTTGCTCGCAAAGTTGATCGATCAAGGCAGCGTAAAATTGGATCTGGATGACGAATAAGATCTGAAATTTAGAATATCGTGCCGAAACGCACGCATTTTTGTCAATCCGCCCCTTGAGGGGCGGCGAAGCGGAGCGGAGCGGGTGCAGGATAGCCAGCGGAAGCTGGCTTGCGCGCTTTCCGCGCACGTTACTTGCACCCCCGGCTTCGCCGCCACCCCTGAAGGGGTGGAGTTGTAAAGGCTCGGTTCGCATCAGATTTAACGCACGATGTTCTAAACGGAAATCTCGCGCCATTCGCCGGGTTGCATCCCGTCCAGTGTCCAATCGCCGATCTGACGGCGCACCAAGCGCAATGTCGGATGGCCGATGGCGGCGGTCATGCGGCGCACCTGCCGGTTTCGACCCTCCCGGATGGTCAGTTCGATCCAGCAATCGGGAACGGTCTTGCGGAACCGGACCGGCGGATCGCGCGGCCAGAGTTCGGGGTCGGCGATGCGCACAGCCCCGGCTGGACGCGTCGGGCCGTCTTTCAGGACCACGCCGGTTCGAAGCGTGGCGAGGGCCGCCTCGGTCACATCGCCCTCGACCTGCACAAGATACGTCTTCGGCAGTTTGAACTGGGGGTCGGCAATGCGCGCCTGTAACCGACCGTCATCGGTCAGCAGCAGCAGCCCTTCGCTGTCGAGGTCGAGCCTGCCGGCGGGATAGACGCCGGGTAATTCGATGAATGCCGACAGGGTCGTGCGCGACGATCCCTCAGTGCCGCGATCCGTGAACTGGCACAGCACGCCATAGGGTTTGTTGAACAGGATGAGCCGCGACATGGCCCGCTTATGGCGAAGAGGGGGCGGTGGCGCGACCCCGTGGGTCACGCCACCGCTAACCCGCTTAGAAGCTCTTGCGGAGCGTCACGCCGTAAGTGCGCGGCTGGTTGGGATAGCCGCTATAGCTGCCGTCCTGCGCCACCGTCTGGAACACGGCGCCCATCGCCCGATCATTGGTCAGGTTACGTGCCCACAGCATGACTTCCATCTGCGACTCGCGGTCCGTAAAACCAAAGCTCGCGTTCACGTTGCTCTGGCCATAGGTGCTGATGTTGGCCGGAACAGTGTCGCTAAGCGGTGTGTTGCTCGTGTAGTCGAATTCGCCGCGGATATAGGCGCTCAGACTGTCGGTGATGCCTTGCGTGAAGGTTCCCGAGACCGAGAAGCTCCACTCGGGAATACCCGCAGGCCGCGTTCCCGAGAGATCACGTGAGGCAGGAAGCTGAAGCGTCAACGGGTTGCGCGGGCAGCGAACCGTATCGAAGCTGAAGCACGGCGCGCCCGTGAACGAGTCATATTTCGCGTCGAGATAAGTCACGGCGCCGGTTAGAGCGAGCTGCGGGATCGGCGCGTATGCGGCATCGATCTCAAAGCCCTTCACCGACTGCTTGCCCGCATTGACGAGCGCGTAGCCGATTCCGGTGAAGCCGTTCGACTGGAAGCCTTTGATCTCCTGCTGGAAGACCGCGAGGTTAAAGTAACCGCCTCGTACGCGCGCCTTGAGGCCAGCTTCGTAGACCGTCACTTCCTCCGGTGCCGCAGTACGGCCGACGCCATTATTTGGCGGACGGCTGTCCGACGACAGGTTGACGGCGCCCGCCTTCCAGCCGGTCGAGTAGCTGACATAAGCGTTCACCCGGCCGAAGTCGTATGCAACGCGGGCGGCATAGGTGAACTTGTCACCCGACAGGATGCCGGTTTCGGTCGCATTCGGGAAGTTGATCGGCGCATGATTCGCCGTATCGCCGTAGAAGAACTGCAAGGCGTTGAGTGCAAACGGATTCGTGTTTGCGAGCGACGCGGGGCAGGGTGTGCTACCGGGGCCAGGCAGTTGCGATCCAAGGCTGGCGCCAAATAGGTTCACGGGTAGTCTAGCACCGGGAGCAAACAGGCTGGTCATTCCCTTTTGAGCCAAGCAACCGACCAAGCTTGAGACGGATGGCGTAGCGGCGGGAATGAAGCCGAGGCCGGGAACGTTCTCGAGGTTGAGCGCCGAGAACGGATCGCGAAGGACGACGTTCGATGTCGCTTCCTTCTTATCGTTTAGATAGGCACCACCAACGGTCAGCGTCAGGTTGTCGATCGGCTTGTAGTCTGCCTGCCCAAAGATCGAGTAGGACGTCTGCTTCATATAATAAGCGTCGGAAATACCCTGACCGGGCTGAAAATAGGTGCGGCCCGGGATGATCGCCGGATTGGTCGCGTTCTGCAGCGATTCCAATACCGTGATCAGACTGGGTGAGGTTGGCGTACCGCCGGTCAGCGCGTTTGCGTAGGCGCGCATGTCATTACCGAAATTGATCTCGCGTCCGGTACGTAGGCGTTCGTCCTGATAGAACCCGCCGATCAACCAGTTGAACGGCCCGTTATTGTCCGAAGCGAGTCGGAATTCCTGCGTGAATGTGTCGATTTCGTTCGACGTGCGGTTGTTGGCAATGTCCGCGCCGGTGAAGTCGATGTCCTGGTCCGACTGGTTGGTCTGGTTACGATAGGCGGTGATCGAAGTCAGCTTGGCAAAGCCGAGGTTATAATCGATCTGTCCCGAAATTCCCTTGCCTTGCAATCGGTTGGATGGATCAGTGTTGAAGATCAGATTGTCGCTGAACAGGTTCGCCGTGTTCGCAATGGGCTTTTGAAGCGCTGCGCCAATCGCCAGGGTGCGCGGACCGTTCAAGATCGACGTCACGCCGCAGCAGATTTCCTTGATCAGGTTATAGTCGGCAATGACGCGCACCGACAGGTCCGACGACGGCTGGAACAACACGTCCGCACGAACCGACCAGCGGTTGCGGTCGGTCGTATCTGTTCCAGTGGTGGTGTTCTGGAACACGCCGTTGCGGCCGGAAACGTTGCCCGACAGGCGCACGGCGACCGTATCGGTGATCGGTCCGGTAATGGTGCCCTTGGTCTGGAGCAGGCCATAGTTGCCTAGGCTGACCTCGGCCTTGCCTCCCCATTCGAACTGGGGACGCTTGGTGATGATGCTGATCGCGCCGGCCGACACGTTCTTGCCGAACAGGGTCGACTGCGGTCCGCGAAGAACTTCGATACGTTCGATTTCGGGCAGATCGTCGAGCGCGGCGGAGGTGCGCGCGCGATAGACACCGTCGATGAACACACCGACCGATGCTTCGATGCCGTCGTTGCCGTTGCCGTTGCCGAAGCCACGGATGGAGAAATTGGTCTGGCCGGTTGCGTTGAGCTGCGACACTTTCAGCGAGGGAACGACCGACTGAAGGTCGATAAGGTCGCGGATCTGCGCTTTCTCGACGGTCTCCTGGCCGGTGACGGAGACGGAAATCGGCACGTCCTGCAGCGTTTGTTCGCGCTTGGTCGCCGTGACGATGATGTCGCCGTCGTCCGCAGCCTGAGCCAACGCGGGACCGGCGACCGTCAGCGCGAACAACGACGCACCGACCAAATGAATTGCCTTCATGAACTCTCTCCCCTGCACCTCTCGGTACTCGACGGCACCTTTGAAAACCCTGAATCGCCGAACCTTACGCGCACGTCAATGGCGGAACGGTGTGCGACGATGTTGTTTTCTTTGCATGTGACATCTCTGCCATCCGTATGGATCGCCGGGATGCCCAATTGCGATTCTTGCTTTGAATGGGGAAAGCGCTAGGCGACGGATATGTCAGACTATGATGACGGCGCCCTGACAGGCGACAGGCATGAGGCGGCAAAGCCGCAGGTTCCGGACGAGGTGCAGGACGCCATCCGCACGTTGATCCGCTGGTCCGGCGATGATCCTACGCGCGAAGGACTGGTCGATACGCCGAAACGCGTGGCGCGTGCCTGGCTCGAATATTGTTCGGGCTATAGCGAGGATCCGGCGCATCATCTCTCCCGGACGTTTCAGGAAGTCGGTGGTTATGACGAGCTCGTGCTGCTGAAGGACATTCCGTTCCAGTCGCACTGCGAACACCATATGGCGCCGATTACGGGCAAAGCGTCCATCGCCTATATGCCGCAGAACCGCGTCGTCGGGATTTCGAAACTCGCGCGCGTGCTCAACGGGTTTTCGCGGCGATTGCAGATCCAGGAGCGCCTGACCGCGCAGGTCGCGCAGTGCATCTGGGACAATCTTCATCCGCAGGGCGTGGCGGTCGTGATCGAGGCGCAACATGGCTGCATGACGGGGCGTGGTGTGCGGACGCCCGGAGTGGCGATGACCACGTCGCGCCTGCTGGGATGCTTCCTCGACGATCCGCGCAGCCGCAAGGAAGTCCTCGGCCTGATGGGTTACTGACGCAAAAAGGGCGCCCCGACATCGGTCGGGACGCCCTTTGTGTCGATCGAGCCAATCAGGCTTCGGTCGTTTCTTCCGCAGCAGGTGCTTCCGCCGCGATTTCGCCGGGTTCGGCGTTCGGGTCGTAATCTTCCGTAAAGCCCGCTTCGTCCTTTTCGAACATGGCAGCCATCACGTCGACGCCCTGCGCCTGGAGATCGGCCTCTTCCGGCGAACGTGCGACGTTTACCTTGACCATCACCGCGACTTCGGGGTGCAACTGAACCTTCACGTCATAGACGCCGATCGCCTTGATCGGCTTGTCCAGAATGATCTGGTTCTTTCCGACCTTGGCACCTTCGGCTTCGAGCGCTTCGGCGATGTCACGCACCGCGACCGAACCATAAAGCTGGCCGGTGTTCGATGCCTGGCGGATCAGCGTTACCGACTTGCCATCGACGTCCTTCGACGCCGTTTCGGCCTGGCCGCGCTTTGCCTCATTGTCCGCAACGATGCGGGCCTTGTTCGATTCGAACACCGCACGGTTGGCGTTGTTCGAGCGAAGGGCCTTCTTGTTGGGGAGAAGGAAATTGCGCGCGAAGCCGTCCTTCACGGTGACGACGTCACCGATCTGGCCAAGCTTTTCAACGCGTTCGAGCAGGATCACTTCCATGGGTCAGATCCTCACTTCACGACATAGGGGAGAAGGCCGATGTGCCGCGCACGCTTGATCGCCTGGGCGAGTTCGCGCTGCTTGGGGGCACTGACGGCGGTGATACGCGAAGGCACGATCTTGCCACGTTCGGACACGAAGCCCTGGAGCAGACGTACATCCTTGTAATCGATCTGCGGCGCATCCTTGACCGAGAACGGGCAGGTCTTGCGACGGCGGAAAAATGGGCGAGCCATGATCTATATCTCCCTTATGCCGCTTCGGCGTCATCGCGGCGCGGACGGTCGCCACGATCGGGGCGGTCGCCACGGTCGTCGCGGTCGCGGCGCGGACGGTCGTCGCGGTCACGCTTGCGCATCATTGCCGACGGGCCGGCTTCGTGTGCGTCGACACGCAGCGTCATGTAGCGGACAACGTCTTCGTTGATCTGGGTCTGACGCTCGAGTTCGACCACGACGTTGCCGGGGGCCTCGAATTCGAGCATGACGTAATGCGCCTTGCGGTTCTTGGCGATGCGGTACGCCAGCGTGCGCAGGCCCCACGCTTCGGTCTTTACGACCTTGCCGCCATTGTCCTCGATGATCTTGGTTGCTGTTTCAGCGAGCGTATCGACCTGCGCCTGAGCGAGATCCTGACGCGCGAGAAACACATGCTCGTACAGAGCCATGTGGTCTTGCCTTTCCTTGCCGATCGCTGACGCGGGCCAATCCCGACGCCCCTCCGGCTTTCTTGAGGGCGGGCCACTAGCGGAAAGGGTCTGCAGGCGCAACCCATGGCTCGAAAACGACGGAAAACTGGCAAAGTATACACATAAACGGTTGGGTATCGGCACCTCGTCGGCTGTCTTGTCGAAAGATGTGGCCGTGCCGGGAAGGTGGACGAATGCCATGCCGGAAGAGTAACGGCACCCGAAGCTTGTAGGACAGAGGATTCTTCGTGCGCGCATTTGTATTTCCGGGACAGGGTAGCCAATCGGTCGGCATGGGCCGCGATCTTGCCGCCGCCAGCCACGCCGCCAAAGCCGTCTTCCAGGAAGTGGACGACACGCTGGGGCAGGCGTTGTTCCGGTTGATGACCGACGGTCCCGACGATCAACTGATGCTGACGGCCAATGCACAACCGGCAATCATGGCCAACGCCATCGCGACGCTGAGGGTACTGACGGTCGAGGGCAGGATCAGCCTTGCGGAAAAGGCTGCGTTCGTTGCCGGACACTCTCTGGGTGAATATTCGGCGCTGTGTGCGGCGGAGAGCATCGACCTGCCCACCACGGCATTGCTGCTGCGGACGCGCGGTGACGCGATGCAGGCGGCGGTTCCGGTCGGAACCGGCGCAATGGCGGTGCTGCTGGGCCTCGATTTCGAAGCCGCATCCGCAGTCGCTGCCGAGGCGGCGCAGGGCGAAGTCTGTCAGGCGGCGAACGACAATGGCGGCGGGCAGGTGGTGATCTCCGGACATGCCGCAGCCGTCGAACGGGCGATGGCGCTGGCCAAGGAACGTGGGGCCAAGCGTGCGCTGCCCCTGAGCGTGTCGGCACCATTCCATTGCGCGCTGATGGAGCCTGCCGCCGACATCATGTCCGCAGCGCTCGGTAAGGCGAAAGTGCAGGCGCCGCTGGTGCCGCTCTACGCCAATGTGACCTCCGCACCCGTCGCCGACCCCGACACGATCCGCGACCTGCTGGTGCAACAGGTCACGGGCACGGTACGGTGGCGCGAGAGCATAGAGGCGATGACGACGGCGGGCGTGACCGAGTTCGTCGAATTCGGCGGCAAGGTACTCAGCCCAATGATCAAACGCATCAGCCCCGACGCCACGACGCGTAGCGTGGTGACCATGGCCGATATCGAAGCGCTGGCAGCGAGCCTTTAGAAGTTTGGTTCACGCAGAGATCGCAGAGGACGCAGAGGGGCATTGATGCACATCGATGAATTGACGCGCGTCGTGATTGGTGTTGCGATTCGGGTTCATGCTGGTCTCGGCCCTGGATTGTTCGAGAGCGTTTACGAGGCGGTCTTGGCAGGCAAGCTTGCTGAAATGGGTCACAAGGTTGAACGCCAAAGGCATGTCGATATTGAGTTCGAAGGCGTTCGCCATGCAAACGCGTTCAAGATTGATCTGCTTGTTGGTGATCGATTGATCATTGAGATCAAATCGGTCGAGCGATCCAATCCACTATTTGCGAAGCAACTTCTCACTTACCTACGTTTGATGAAATTGCCTGTTGGGTTGGTGTTGAACTTCGGCGGATCAAATTTGAAGGATGGCATCCAGCGTGTCGTGGACGGCCACAGCGAGGGAAATCTCTCTGCGTTCTCTGCGCCCTCTGCGTGAACAAAAATAAGGAGTGAACATGTTCGACCTCACAGGAATGACCGCACTCGTAACGGGAGCATCCGGCGGTATCGGTTCGGCTGTGGCGAAAGGCCTTGCCGCGCAGGGCGCGAAAGTCGCGTTGTCCGGCACGCGTGAAGATGCCCTGGCGGCGGTTTCTGCCGAGATCCCCGGATCGGTGATCCTGCCGTGCAATCTTTCCGATTCAGCCGCAGTCGACGGTCTCGTCCCGCGTGCCGTCGAGGCGCTGGGCGGCCAGATCGATATCCTGGTCAACAACGCGGGCATCACGCGCGATAACCTGATCATGCGGATGAAGGACGAGGAGTGGGACACGGTTATCCGCGTCAACCTCGAGGCTGCATTCCGCCTGATCCGTGCCGCGAGCAAGCCGATGATGAAAGCGCGCTTCGGTCGCGTCATCACCATCACCAGCGTCGTCGGCACGACCGGCAATCCGGGGCAGGCGAACTATGCCGCGTCGAAAGGCGGCCTGACCGCAATGTCCAAGGCGTTGGCGCAGGAGCTTGCCAGCCGCAACATCACCGTGAACTGCGTCGCGCCGGGGTTCATCTCAAGCGCGATGACCGACGTCCTGCCCGACGCGCAGAAGGAAGCGCTGACCACGCGCATCCCGGCGGGCAAGCTGGGAGAGGGGAGCGACATCGCCGCCGCCGTCGTCTATCTCGCGAGCCGCGAGGCGGGCTATGTTACCGGCCAGACCGTTCACGTGAACGGCGGCATGGCGATGATCTAGACTTCGGTTATTTGACCTTCGCCGCCAGCTCCGCCTTTGCCGCACGATATTCTGCTTCGAGCTTATCGACGAACTCTGCCACGCTAGTGCTTTTGGTGACCGAGCCGATCCCTTGTCCCGAGCCCCAGATATCGCGCCAGGCCTTCGACTTCGATCCGTTGCCGGTGCCGAAGTCCATGGTCTTGTAGTCACCTTCGGGCAGGTTTTCCGGGTCGAGGCCCGCAGCCTCGATCGAACCGCGCAGGTAATTGCCGTGCACGCCGGTGAACAGGTTGGAATAGACGATGTCGGCAGCCCGCCCGTCGACGATGCCCTGTTTGTAGGCGGCATCGGCATTGGCCTCAGTCGTCGCGATGAAGGCAGACCCCATATAGGCGAGGTCGGCACCGCAGGCCTGCGCGGCAAGGATCGATCGACCGTTGCCGATGGCACCCGACAGGACGACAGGGCCGTCAAACCACTCGCGGATCTCGCTGACGAGGGCGAAGGGCGACTGCGTCCCTGCATGCCCGCCTGCACCGGTGGCGACCGGGATGAGTCCGTCGGCACCTTTTTCGATCGCCTTGCGGGCAAAGCGATCGTTGATCACATCGTGCAGCGTAATGCCGCCCCAGCCGTGTACGGCGGTATTGAGATCCTCGCGCGCGCCGAGCGACGTGATGACGATCGGCACCTGCCATTTGGCGCACGTCATCAGATCGGCTTCGAGCCGGTCGTTCGATTT
>JBDUBD010000098.1:0-9947 GCA_040004295.1 Sphingomonadales bacterium
GTGCGGCCGATGGGCGACTGGTCGATGTCGATGACCTTGTCGAGATATTGCAGCCCGTCGATCTTTTCATGGTGCCCGGCGAGCATCCGCGCGCCGTTCAAGGTGCGGGCGGCGCTGGCGTAGAGTGTGTCGATGGTGAAGCTCGATTTGCCGCTGCCCGAAACGCCGGTGATGCAGGTGAAGGTGCCGAGCGGGATGGACGCGGTCACGTCCTTCAAATTGTTCGCGCGCGCGCCGGTGACGGTCAGCTTCTTGCCGTTGCCCTTGCGCCGTTTGGCGGGGAGGGGGACGGCGCGGCGGCCGGACAGATAATCGCCGGTGATGCTGTCGGGGTTGTCGAGGATGTCCTGCAGAGTTCCCTCCGCGACGACCGCGCCGCCGTGGACACCCGCGCCCGGCCCCATGTCCACCACCCAGTCGGCAGTGCGGATCGCGTCCTCGTCATGCTCCACGACGATGACGGTATTGCCGAGGTCGCGGAGGCGGCGCAGCGTGATCAGCAGGCGGTCGTTGTCCTTCTGGTGAAGGCCGATGCTGGGTTCGTCCAGGACGTAGAGTACGCCCGACAGGCCACTGCCGATCTGTGACGCGAGGCGGATGCGCTGGCTCTCGCCGCCGCTGAGTGTGCCCGACGTGCGGTCAAGGTTGAGGTAGTCGAGCCCGACGTTGTTGAGGAAGCCCAGGCGCTCGACGATTTCTTTAAGAATACGCTCGGCGATCTGGTTCTGCTGTTCGGTCAGCTTTTCGGGGAGCGACTGGAAAAATTCGAGCGCGGGGCCGACCGCGCGGCGGGTGCTGACGCTGATGTCCTCGCCCGCGATCTTGACCGCGCGGGCCTCCGGGCGAAGGCGCGCGCCACCGCAGACTTCGCAGGGCTGCGCGTTCTGATATTTCGACAGTTCCTCGCGCATCCACGCGCTGTCGGTGCTGAGCATGCGGCGGTCGAGGTTGCCGATGACGCCCTCGAACGGTTTCTTGACCTCGTACGACTTGCGGCCGTCGATGAAGCGCAGCGTGACGGGTTCGCCCTTGGTGCCGAACAAGATCGCGTTGACGACATGTTCGGGCAGCTGGTTCCACGGCGTGTCCATGTCGAACTCGAAATGCCGGGCGAGGCTGCCCAGCACCTGCATGTAATAGGGGCTGGGCGGGTTGGATTTCGCCCAGGGCACGATCGCGCCCTTCTTGATGGACAGGTTCTCGTTGGGGACGACGAGCGCGGGGTCGAAATGGAGCTTTTCGCCCAGGCCATCGCACGCGGGGCAGGCGCCCTGTGGTGCGTTGAAGCTGAACAGGCGCGGCTCGATTTCTGCGATGGTGAAACCGCTGACCGGGCAGGCGAATTTCTGGCTGAAGGTGATGCGGCCCTCAGGGGCGTATTCGCCGGCGACGAGTTTCTTCGCCTTAAGCCCCTCCCCTGAAGGGGAGGGGGGAAGGGCATCCGCCGGATCGACATAGGCGAGCCCGTCCGCCAGTTTCAGCGCCTGCTCGAACGAGTCCGCCAGCCGGCTCTCGATCCCCTCGCGCACGACAATCCGGTCGACGACGACCTCCAGGTCGTGTTTGAGCTTTTTATTGAGTTCGGGCGCGGCATCGATGTCGTGGAACTCGCCGTCGATCCTGACGCGCGTGTAGCCCGCCTTTTGCCATTCGAGCAGTTCCTTGCGGTATTCGCCTTTGCGCCCGCGCACGACGGGGGCGAGCAGATACGCCCGCGTTCTCTCCGGCATCGTCATGACGCGGTCGACCATCTGGCTGACCTGCTGCGCGCTGATCGGCAGGCCGGTGGTCGGCGAATAGGGAATGCCGACGCGCGCCCAGAGGAGCCGCATGTAGTCGTAGATCTCGGTGACGGTCGCCACGGTGGAACGCGGGTTGCGGCTGGTCGTCTTCTGCTCGATCGAGATAGCGGGGCTCAGCCCCTCGATATGATCGACATCGGGCTTCTGCATCAGCTCCAGGAACTGGCGCGCATATGCGGACAGGCTCTCGACATAGCGCCGCTGTCCCTCGGCATAGATGGTGTCGAACGCGAGGCTGGACTTGCCCGATCCCGACAGGCCGGTGATCACGATCAGCTTGTCGCGCGGCAAATCGACCGAGACGTCTTTAAGGTTATGTTCGCGCGCACCGCGAACGGAAATATGGGTCAGCATGGGGACGGTTGTTCCAGATTTGTTCGCGCGCGACAAGGGGGCGAGAAGCGAAGAAGATGGGGAGCGACAAAAGATTCGGCAAGGTTGGATCGCTGGGTTAGGCTCGGTAAAAATCGGGAGTGGTATGATGCGGATCGGACGTTTCCGGGCTTTCGTGGTTGCCGTGCTGGCGTTGATACCGGTGGGCGCACTGGCGCAATCCGCCCGCCCCGGCACACTGATTTCTGCCGAGCCGATGGCCAACGCCCCCGCGAACGCCGATGGCTGGCTGATCCGCTATGCCTCGACCAGCGACACCGGCCAGCCGATCGAAGTGACCGGCTTCGTCCTGGCGCCAAAGGGGCCGCCACCGCCCGGGGGGCGCAAGGTCATGGCCTGGGCGCACGGCACCTGGGGGGTCGATGACAAATGCACTCCCTCCACCAGCCCCGACGTCTTTTCCAATACGCCATGGATGGAGGCGGCACTCGCGCGGGGCTATGTCATCGCGGCCACCGATTATGCCGGTCTGGGTACGTCGCTTCCCAACCCATATCTGGTCGGTGCCAGCGTTGCGCACGACATGCTCGATTCGGTCCGGGCCGCACGGGCAATACGCGGTGCAGGTGCGGGCAACCGTTATGTCGTATGGGGTGAATCGCAGGGCGGGCATGCGGCCCTGTTCGCGGGCGAATATGCCAAAAGCTACGCGCCCGAATTGAAGCTGGTGGGTGTCGCCGCCGCAGCGCCGCCGACCGATCTCGTCGCCAACCTCAACGGCGGCAAGGATCCGTCGATCCGCGCGTTCATGACCGCGTTCACGGCATACAGCTGGTCCGAACATTTCGGCGCGCCGCTGTCCACCCTCGGCAACAAGTCCACGGCGGGGATTATCACCCGGCTGGCGCGCAACAATTGCGTGTCACTGGGGGGCAAGCCGAAGATCGGGATGGTTCTGGGCGTGCTGGTGCTGCGCCGCGACCTGAAGAATGTCGATCTGGGGCGCTTGCAGCCCTGGGCGCGGATCGCCCGCGAGAACAGCGCGGGGCAGCGTCCGGCCGGCGGGCCGATGCTGATTGCGCAGAATACCACCGACGTCATCGTCTCGCCCGCGGTCACACAAAACTATGTGAAGAAGATGTGCCGTCGCGGCGAGCGTGTGCGTTACATCACGTTCGCGACTAAAGGCGGGCATCCCGCGAGCGCCACCGATAGCGCGACGCAGACGTTCGACTGGATGGACGCGCGCTTTGCCGGACGCCCCGCGCCCAGTGATTGTGCCAAGCTCAAATAGCAGGAGGAAGATCATGCCAAAGATTGTGACAGTAGCTGCGCTTGGCCTAATGGCCACCAGCGCGTCCGCCTCGACACCGGCGGCGTGGAACCAGATGAACCAGCGCGTCAACCGTGCCTGCATCGCCATGTCGGGCCTGTCGCGACCCCAACTGCTCGCGAAGAAAATCAGTTTTTCCGACACGATCGGCACCGAGGTCCGGATGATCCGCGGCGCCGATAAGCGTGGACGGATGCAGCGGTTGCTGTGTGCGTATAACCGCAAGTCGGGCCGGGCGGAGGTTCAGGAAGCCGATGTGTGGAACGGGGCGACGACGAAGCCTTAAGCGCCACCGTCACCCCGGCGCAGGCCGGGGCCTAGACGATCTTTCAACGGTTCGTCTGTCTTGGTGGATGGATTGACTAGGCCCCGGCCTGCGCCGGGGTGACGACGTCGGTTATTTGTGCACTGCCTCCGCTAGCCATTTCGCCGCGTCATCGGGCGTTTTCTTGTCGCTCGCCCGATCGACCATGAAATTTGCTTTGCGCATCGCATCGACCGGGATCGCACCGATCAGCGGGCGGAGCGTCGCGACCAGCTTCGCATCGCGGGCCGCGCTTGGCCCAAGCAACAGCAAGGCATCATAGCTGGGGATCGCACTGCGCGGGTCGGCCAGCACGACGAGCCCGTCCGCCGCGATCCGCCCGTCGCTCGAAAAGGCGGAGATCACGTCGGCATCGCCCGACTTCAACGCATCGTACATGAAGGTCGGGTTGAACGTCCGCTGGCGTGCAAAACGCAAGTCATAGCGGTCGCGTATCGTCGCCCATTCGGGCCGGTCGAGGAATTCGAGGTCGGCCCCCATCGTCAGGTCGGGCGCGGCGCGGGCGAGATCGTCGATCGAAACGATGCGCCGCCGCTTCGCATCCGCACCGCGCATCGCCAGTGCATAGGCGTTCTCGAACCCAAGCGGTCCCAGTGTTGTCACACCGCGCTTTCCCAGCGTCCAGGCCGTCACTCCCGCGACCATGGCGGCGCGGGGCGGGTTGTCGGTACGCTTCATCTCGTTTGTCCACAGCGTCCCGGCATAATCGACATAGACGTCGACTTCGCCATTCGCGACCGCGCCGAAAACGACGGCGGACCCCAGGTTTTCCTTGTAACGGACGCGATATCCCGCCGCCTCCAGCCGGTGACCGATGAGGCGGGCCAGGATGTATTGTTCGGCAAAACTCTTTGCGCCGATTGTCACCGTGCTTGCGGGCGCGCGCGCCTGTGACGCCAGCGCGACGACCGGGCCCGCGATGAACAGCGCGAGTGCCACGATCCACAGGATACGCGGTCCGCGGGATATGCCGCGTTCGGCCAACGCCAGCAGGGCGTCCGCCGTCAGTGCGAGCGCGGCAGCGGCGAGGCAGCCCCAAATCACGAGTTCCCAATTCTGGGTTTGGAGCCCCGAAAAGATGATGTCGCCAAGCGAAGGCTGGCCGACCGTCGTGGACAGGGTCGCCGCGCCGATGGTCCACACCGCCGCCGTCCGGATACCGGCCATGACCGTCGGCAGCGCAAGCGGTGCCTCGACAAGGCGCAGCTTTTGCAATGCGGTCATGCCGACGCCGTCGGCGGCTTCCAGCACGTCGGCATCAAGGCCGCGAAACGCCACGACGATGTTCCGCAGGATCGGCAGCAGCGCGTAAAGCGTGAGTGCCAGCAGCGCAGGCAGGAAACCGAGCGGAGAAATCGGTGCGCCGGTCAGCGTACGGATGGCGAGCAGAAATGGATAGAAGAGCGCGAGCAGCGCCAGCGACGGGATCGTCTGCACAAGGCTGGCGAAGCCGAGTATGATGCGTTCGAAGCGCCGGTGCCGCGCGGCGAATACGCCGAGCGGGAGGGCGAGGATGAGCCCCAGTGCCAGGGCAGCGCTCGCGATGAGGACGTGCGAGGCGACGAGGGGGAGGATGCGGTCCAGCATCACGCGTTGCCGGTTGTTCGAGCGGAGCGAGAACCCCCTTCGCGCATAGCGAGAAGCATGTGGCGAGACCCTCGCTGTCGCTCGGTCGGGCTGCTCGCTCCGCTCGAAGAAAGGGAAATCACCGCACCATCTCCGCCAGCCGTGCCGCCTGCCCCTGCGGCACCGCGACCAGTGCTTGCGCCGTCTCGCCGCCGCCGCCGCGTAGCAATTCCGCGGGTGTGCAGTCCGCGACGATCCACCCGTCCTTCAGCACCACGATGCGGTCGGCCAACAACAGCGCTTCAGCCATGTCGTGTGTCACGAGGATGCTGGTCAGGCCCAGCCGCTCGTGTAGCGCACGATAGGCGCGGCCCAGCGCATCGCGTGTGACCGGGTCGAGCGCGCCGAACGGTTCGTCCAGCAGCATCAGCCCAGGTGCCGTCGCCAATGCCCGGGCAATGCCGACCCGCTGTGCCTGTCCGCCCGACAGGGTTGCCGGGCTGCGGTTCGCGAAGTCGCGTGGCAGATCGACCAGATCGAGCAGCTCGCCGACCCGCGCCACAGTATCGCGTTCTCCCGCGATCCGCAGGCCGATGGCGATATTCTCTGCCACGCTCATGTGCGGGAACAGACCGGTGTTCTGGATGACGTGCCCGATTCGACGGCGCAGCAGATGCGCGGGCTCATCACACGCGTCCACGCCGCCGATCTCGATGCGTCCCTCATCTGGGGTCACCAGCCGGTTGATCGTGCGGATCAACGTCGATTTTCCGGATCCCGACCCCCCGACGAGCGCCACGAACGCGCCCGCCGTAACGTCAATCGATACATCGTCGAGCGCGCGCACTCCGTCATAGGCTTTGGTGATGCCCGCCAGCGACACCGACGGCCCCGATTTTGACTTGTCTCCGCTCACAAAGCGCGGTGTGAAGCAGCACAGGGGAGAAATAAAGCATGGACGTGACGAACACGCGCAAGGCGATCTTCATCACCGGGGGCGGATCCGGCATTGGCCGGGCGACGGCACAGTTCTTTGCGGCGAAGGGCTGGCTGGTCGGATTAGCCGACGTGAACGCGGCGGGCCTTGCCGAAACTGCAGCGCTGCTCCCCTCGGGTGCCAGCACCACACACATCATGGACGTGCGTGATCGTGCTGCGTGGGAAACCGCGCTTGCCGACTTTGCACAGGTTAGCGGCGGTCGCCTCGACATTTTGTTCAACAATGCCGGCATCGGCACGGGCGGGCCGATCGACGCGATGTCCGCGACTGACATCGAACGGGTCATCGACATCAATCTCAAGGGGGTATTCTGGGGCGCACAGATCGGATTGCGCTACCTGCGCGAAACACCGGGCTCGGCGCTGGTCAGTACGTCATCGGCGGCGGGGATTTACGCGAGCGCGGGAATGTCGGCCTATTCGGCATCGAAGTTCGGCGTGCGCGCGATGACCGAATCGTTGGACCGCGAATGGGCGGACATCGGCGTGAAAGCGCGCACGATCATGCCCAGTTTCATCGATACGCCGCTGCTGGACGCGCCTGCCTCAGGGTCGAACCAGGCAATCCGCGACGTTGTGCGGGGAGCGGGGCTGGAATTCACGCCGGTCGAGGAAGCGGCGCAGGCGGTGTGGGACGCCGCGCACGGCAAGCGTGTTCACATGCTGGTCGGCAAGACGGCGCGGCGGCTGAAGTTTGCATCGCAATGGGCACCGTGGCTGCTGCCCAAACGGAAATTCAAGACGGCGAATTAGCGCCGCTTCGGCAAATGCCGGTCCAGCCAGACGATCACATAACCGACCGCGATAAAGCCCAGCGCCATTGCGGCCGCGTTGATCATCGTCTGTGCCCAGCCGAGCCGCGCCAAATTCATGAACGGATAGGGGTATTTCCCCTCGTTGTGCCCCCGTACCAGTCCGTAAACGAAGTAAGCGAGCGGCAGCAGCGCCCATTTCGCGGGGGCGTTCCAGTCTAGCCGCCCCTTCTTCGCCAGAAACAGCCAGAAGAGCGTGACGAGGACCGGTGTTGCCTTGTGATTGATTGTGTCGGCCAGTTTCGCGCCACCGCTGAGTTCCAGCATGCCGGCCAGCAACGTGTTGTAGACGACACCGACCAGCAGGATCGCGATGGTCACCCCGCCGACGTTGAATGGCGTCGCGATACCGCTCCACCCGAATGCGAGGCTCGTGAACACGATCGCCACCAGCAGGTTCACGATCACGGTGAAATAAAGAACCATTGCCCACAGCGTTGCGGGCACAGTGTGCAACTGCGCGAAGCTCGCCTGGAACTGCAGAACCAGTCCGAACCATGCGATTGCCGCGATTGCAGCGGCCAGAAGCCGGTCGATCTTCATTCCACCAGCGCGTCCATCACACGGGCCATGTCGATGTCGCGCGTCGACAGGCCGCCCGCGTCATGCGTGGTCAGCAACACATCGACCCGGTTGTAGACGTTCGACCATTCGGGGTGATGGTCCGTCTTTTCAGCGATGATCGCGACCCGCGTCATAAAGCCGAATGCCTCGACGAAATCGGCAAAGACGAACTGCCGCGTCAGCGCATCGCGTGCTTCGTCGAAGTCCCATTCATCCAGTTCATCGAGCGCCGCAGCGCGTTCCTCCTCGGTCAGTTGTTCGATCATCTTTGCGTGGTCCTTTATGCTCGCCTATGCCTGACGCGATGACCCGCGACAGTCAAACCGCGCCAACCCTGGGCGATATCGAAATGCTCGCGCGTACCGCGCTCGACCGCCTGCCAGAACCCTTCGCCGCGCATCTCGGTAGCGTTCTGCTCATTGTCGAGGACTTCGCCGAGGATCATATCCTGAAAGGAATGGGGATCGACAATCCGTTCGATCTGAGCGGTCTGTATTCGGGCCGACACATCGGCCAGGAGGCGCAGACCGGCGACCTGCCCTCGACGATCCACCTCTATCGCCGCCCGATCCTCGACGAATGGTGCGAAAGCGGCGAGGCGCTCGACCATCTCGTCGCGCATGTCGTGGTGCATGAGGTCGGTCATCACTTCGGCCTGAGCGACGACGCGATGCACGCGCTCGAGGGTGCCGTCGCTTGAGCCTCACCTTTGCGTCGGTGTCCTGCGAACGCGGCGGGCGGACGGTGTTCGCCAATGTCTCGTTCGCGCTGAACGCGGGCGATGCGCTGATCGTCAGCGGCCCGAACGGGGTCGGCAAGTCGTCGCTCCAGCGTGTGGCAGCGGGGTTGCTGCGCGCGACGTCAGGCCTGGTGACGCGTGATGGCCTCGTGGCGCTGGCGGACGAGCATCCGGCGCTCGACCTGCAACTGCCGCTGACCGAATCGCTCGGGTTTTGGGCGAGCCTGGACGGAGGCAACGTCAATGCCGCGCTCGAGAGCGTGGATATGGCGCATCTCGCACAGGTGCCGCTGCGCATGTTGTCCACCGGCCAACGCCGCCGCGCAACGCTCGCGCGGACGCTGGCAAGCGGTGCCGACATCTGGCTGCTCGACGAACCTGCAAACGGCCTCGACGTAACGGGCGTCGCGATGCTCGAAGGGCTGATCGTTGCGCACCGCCTGCGCGGCGGCATCGCCGTCGTCGCCACGCACCAGCCGCTTTCTATCGTCGATGCGCAGACGCTGGTGCTGGGGTGAGCCTGTTCATCCATCTCATCAAACGCGATCTTGTGCGCAGCATAGCAGGCGGCGGGCTGATCCTGCCGGTCACCTTTTTCCTGCTTGTCGCGACACTCTATCCCTTTGCGGTCGGTCCCGATGCGGGGCTGCTCGGCCAGACCGGCGGCGGGATGCTGTGGGTGGCGGCGTTGCTGGCGGCGCTGCTGCCGGTCGATCGATTGGTTACACCCGACGCGGAAAGCGGCGTGTTCGACCAGCTGGCGATGCGCGGGATCAGCGAAGAGGCGATCGTGGGCGCAAAGCTGATCGCGCACTGGATCGGCTTTGCGATCCCGCTGATGATCGCTGCCGTCCCCGCTTCGGCACTGCTGCGGTTAGACATGCATGTATTGGTCAAGCTGGAGATCGGCCTGTTGCTCGGCACGCCGGGCCTTGCCGCGCTCGGTATGCTGGTCGCGAGCCTGACCGCCGGGCTGAAGGGTGCGTCCGCGCTGTCGGGCCTGCTGATGCTGCCGCTCGCCATTCCCGTGCTCATCTTCGGCGCGGGCAGCCTTGCGCCCGTCGATGGCGGCGCGCTCAAGCTGCTCGCTGCCGCGTCGCTGCTTCTCGTCGCGATCACACCCTTCGCGGGCGGTGCCGCTATCCGCGCAGGACGCGAATAATCAGTCGTTTACCCAGCGTGCCCAGATCGCCGTCGGCAGCGTCAATCCGCGCGCTTCCTCGCGCACGCCCAGTTCGCCGCATTCAACGCGGCCGGGCAGGTCGGCGAACATCCGGTTCATCAGTTCGCCGATCGCCAATGCAGACAGGCGGATCGCGTAGACGGTGAGGAATACGAACGCCGATTTCTCGTCGACCAGCGCGCGTACGTTGGCCAGCAACGGCGCGAGGTCGCGTTCGAGCTGCCACACCTCGCCCTCCGGCCCGCGCCCGTATTTCGGCGGGTCGAGGATGATGCCGTCGTAGCGCTTCCC
>JBDUBD010000022.1:0-31060 GCA_040004295.1 Sphingomonadales bacterium
GTTCGACTGGAAACTGCTGACCGGCCATGCCCACCCCCTGCCTTGGGCGCTCGCAGGAGGGCTCGATGTCGATAATCTGGTCGAGGCTGTCCGCGTCACGGGCGCGCCGATGCTCGACGTATCCTCGGGCGTCGAACGCGCGCCCTGCGTCAAGGATGTGGACAAGATCGGCGCGTTCCTTAAAGCGGCGGCCCTTCTATGACCCAGACCGACACACGCCCCAACACGCTGCGCGCGCAGCCTGACCACAACGGCCATTTCGGCCAGTTCGGCGGGCGCTACGTCGCCGAAACGCTGATGCCGCTGATCCTCGACCTCGATCGCGAGTACCGCGCGGCAAAGGCCGACCCGGCGTTCGCGGAACAGTTCGACGACCTGCTCGAACATTATGTCGGTCGCCCCAGCCCGCTCTATTTCGCGGAACGGCTGACCGAGGAACTCGGTGGCGCGAAGATTTATTTCAAACGCGACGAGCTGAACCACACCGGCGCGCACAAGATCAACAACTGCATCGGCCAGATCCTGCTCGCGATGCGGATGGGCAAGACGAAGATCATTGCGGAGACCGGCGCAGGGCAGCACGGTGTGGCTACCGCCACCGTCGCCGCGCGCTTTGGCCTGCCTTGCACGATCTTCATGGGTGAGAAGGACGTCGAGCGGCAATCACCCAACGTCTTCCGGATGAAGTTGCTCGGTGCCGAAATCGTGCCCGTCACATCAGGCTCGCGGTCGCTGAAGGACGCGATGAACGAGGCGCTGCGCCATTGGGTCGCCAACGTTCACGACACTTTCTACATCATCGGCACGGTCGCCGGGCCGCACCCCTACCCCGAACTGGTCCGCGATTTCCAAAGCGTGATCGGCAAGGAAGCGCGTGAGCAAATCCTGAAACGCGAAGGCCGCCTGCCCGACCTGCTGGTCGCGGCGATCGGCGGCGGGTCGAACGCCATCGGCCTGTTCCACCCCTTCCTCGACGACAGCGATGTCGCGATGCTCGGCATCGAGGCGGCGGGCCATGGCCTCGACAAGGAACATGCGGCGAGCCTTGCGGGCGGATCGCCCGGCATCCTCCATGGCAACAAGACTTTCCTGCTGCAGGACGAGGACGGCCAGATCACCGAAGCGCATTCGATCAGCGCGGGCCTCGACTATCCCGGCATCGGCCCGGAGCACAGCTGGCTGAAGGAAATCGGCCGGGTCGAATACGACAGCATCACCGACGTCGAGGCGCTGGAGGCGTTCAAGACGCTCTGCCGCCTGGAGGGGATCATCCCTGCGCTCGAACCCAGCCACGCCATCGCCGCCGTCATCAAGCGCGCGCCGACGATGGCGAAAGACAAGATCATCATCGTCAATTTGTGCGGGCGGGGGGACAAGGACATTTTCACGGTGGCCGATGCGCTGGGGGTGAAGTTGTGACGCTGAACTGGCGGCAGGCTATAACGAGCTTCCTGGTCGCCGCCGTTGTCGTGGTGCCGCTCGAAGTGGGCCTCGGTGGCGACTTGACCAGAGCAATCGCGATAGCTGCGGCGATAGGTGCATCTCGGCTGGTTGAATGGCGCAGGTCGTCATGACCCGCCTCTCCACCGCCTTCGCTAATGGCCCCGCCCTCATCACCTTCGTGACCGCAGGCGATGGCCCCACCCCCGCAATCCTCGACGCCCTCGTCGCTGGCGGCGCGGACGTGATCGAACTCGGCATGCCGTTCACCGACCCGATGGCCGATGGCCCTGCTATCCAGGCCGCGAACCTGCGGAGTCTGGCCGCAGGCACCAAAACCGCCGACATCCTGACCCTCGCCAAGGATTTCCGTGCGCGGCACCCCGACATCCCGCTCGTCCTGATGGGCTATGCCAACCCGATGGTCCGACGCGGGCCGTTATGGTTTGCAAGGGCCTGTGCCGACGCTGGTGTCGATGGCGTCATCTGCGTCGACCTGCCCCCCGAGGAGGACGAACTCGCCGCGCCCTTGCGCGCCGCCGGTATCGCGCCGATCCGCCTCGCCACTCCCACGACGGACGCCGCGCGCCTGCCTGCCGTCCTCGATGGCGCGAGCGGGTTCCTCTATTACGTCTCGGTCGCCGGGATCACCGGCCTGCAAGTGGCCGCGCAGACGAGTATCGAAAGCGCGGTTGCAAAACTGAAAGCGGCGACCGACCTCCCAGTTGCGGTCGGCTTCGGCGTTCGCACGCCGGAACAGGCCGCCGCCATCGCCAAGGTTGCCGATGGCGTCGTGGTCGGTTCCGCCATCGTCGAGATCGTCGGCAAATACGGCGTCGATGCCGCGCCGCATGTCGAGGCATACGTCCGTTCGCTCGCTGACGCCGTCCACGGCTAACCCTTTCCCGAGCGCAGTCGAGGGACTATGCCGAGCGAAGTCGAGGCACTTCGCCACCGCATTGCGTTCTCGACTTCGCTCGAACGAGCCCCTCGACTTCGCTCGGGGAAGAGGAGAATTGAATTGAGCTGGCTCGACCGCGTCCGTAACCGCATCCCCTTCATCGCCAAGCGCGAGACGGCGGACAATTTGTGGATCAAATGCCCCGGTTGCGGGCAGATGGTGTTCACGCGCGAATATCTCGAAAACCTGTCGGTCTGTCCGTCATGCAGCCACCACGGCCGCATCGGCCCTCAAGCGCGCTTCGACCACATCCTCGACGCGGGGTACACGCTGGTGCCGATCCCCAAGGTCGCCGAAGACCCGCTAAAGTTCCGCGATTCGAAGAAATACCCTGACCGGCTGAAGGCCGCGCGCGCGGCCACGGGCGATCAGGACGCGCTGATCACGGCCCGCGGCAACATCGAAGGACTGCGCGCCATCGTCGGCGTTCAGAACTTCGCCTTCATGGGCGGGTCGATGGGCATCGGCGTGGGTGCCGCATTTGTCGCAGGCGTCGAGGCAGCGATCGCTGCGCAATGTCCGTATGTCATCTTCACCGCCGCGGGCGGTGCGCGCATGCAAGAGGGTATCCTCTCGCTGATGCAGATGCCCAAGACCACCGTCGCCATCCAGATGCTGCGCGACGCGGGCTTGCCGTACATCGTCGTAATGACCGACCCGACCACGGGCGGCGTCACCGCCAGCTATGCGATGCTCGGCGATATCCAGATCGCCGAACCCGGGGCACTGATCGGCTTCGCGGGCCCGCGCGTGATCGAAAGCACGATCCGCGAGAAGCTTCCCGAGGGGTTCCAGCGGGCAGAATATTTGCTGGAACATGGCATGCTCGACATGGTCGTACCGCGTACCGACTTGAAAGCGGCACTCGCGCGGACGATCGGATATCTGATGGCCGGGAAAGTGGCGGCGTGAGTGCTCTAAAGCCCCTCCCCTTCAGGGGAGGGGTTGGGGTGGGGACTGTCCGCGGGACTCAAGGCATTGCTGTCGTTGAGAGTCCCCACCCCAACCCCTCCCCTGAAGGTGGAGGGGCTTAAGTCATGCCCGATCACGCCCGGTCGGAGGATCCGGCCGTCCAGGCGCAGCTCGACCGCTTCGCGCAGCTTTCGCCGGGTCGCGACATACTGGGCCTCGAGCGCATCACGGCGTTGCTCGCGCTGCTCGGCGACCCGCACCTCGCCCTGCCGCCGGTTTTCCATGTAGCCGGGACCAACGGCAAGGGATCGACCTGTGCCTTTCTGCGCGCCGCGCTGGAAGCAGCGGAACAACGCGTCCACGTCTACACCAGTCCGCACCTCGTGCGGTTCAACGAACGCATCCGTATCGCCGGTAAACTGATCGAGGACTCCGCCCTCGCGCCGCTCCTCGCCGAAGTTCTCGACGTGGCGGAGGCTAATGCGATCGGCCCCAGTTTCTTCGAGGCCACGACCGCCGCCGCATTCCTCGCCTTCAGCCGCACGCCCGCCGATGCCTGCGTCATCGAGGTCGGCCTCGGCGGTCGTCTCGACGCGACCAATGTCGTGACGCCCGTCGTCTGTGGCATCGCGCAGGTCGGGATCGATCATCAGGCGTTTCTCGGCGAGACGCTCGCCGAAATCGCGGGGGAAAAGGCCGGAATTGCGAAACCCGGCGTACCGGTCGTCTGCCTGGCACAGGAACGGGACGCACTCGCGGCAATCGAAACTGTCGTGTCCGCCGCGGGCGCGCCATTGCTTCTCGAAGGCCGCGACTGGCAGATCGACGAAACGATCCGTCCCGGCCTCGCGGGCGCGCACCAGTTGCGCAATGCCAACCTCGCCGCGCAGATGCTGATGGCACTACAACGAGAGGCAATTCACGGCGGGCACGACCATCAAGGTTATGAAATTGTTCGAGCGCTGGGTTGGCTTATGCCAACCGACGGCCATTGGAGGGATGTCTTCGCAACGACCACGTGGCCGGCCCGCTTCCAGCGTCTGCCCGACGGTCCCCTCACCCGCGAAGGCCCTGTCTGGATCGACGGCGCGCACAACCCTGCAGCAGCAAAAGTTCTCGCACAGGAACTCGCGCGGCAGCCGATGCATCTGATCATCGGCATCCTCGCCAACAAGGACGCAGACGGGATCATCGCGGCGATTGCGCCGCATGCATTGAGTCTGACATTCGTTACCGTGCCCGATCACGACAGTCACGATCCTGCGACGCTTGCGACTGCGTGGCATGGCAAGTCTACACATGGTTTGGAAGCGGCATTGGCGGGATTGCCGAGGGGACAGGATCGGATGATCGTGGGATCGCTCTACCTGGCGGGAGTCGCGCTTAGGCTCAATAATTCCATTCCTGAATAAATTGGACCGAATCTTCTTGCGAACGTTTCGCATTAGCGCTTACTCTGGCGCAACAGCCGCGAAGAGGACGCCCGATGCAACAGACCGATGCGATGACGATGCTGGTTCCCTACCCCGCGCCCGAACAGAAGACCGCCCGCACCCTGCTGATCGCGCTGCGACGAATCGCGGCGGGCGGAATCGACGATGCCTCGGCGACCAACCTGCTGATCGGTAGTTTCGGCATGGGCTATCGCCGCCCGCTGATGTTCCTGCGCGTCCTGATGCAAGAGGTGTCGCGCGTATCGCAACGCCAGATCAGGATCGCGCCCTGCTGCTGCCCGCGCATGACCGACGGCGAGGCGGCGATCCTGTGCGCAATCGAAGTCGCCCGCGACAATCCCGACCTTGCGCGGGCCGGACTGTCACGCGTCACCGGTACGCTCGACCTGTCACCCGCCGTCTCCATCGCACAGGCGCTCGGTTCCGCGCTGGACGACCTAGGCAAGCCGATCATGCTTTAGGCGTTTGGGTCTCCACCTCACCCGCACTGCCCATTGCCTCATCGACCAGGCCGGTCCGCATCATCCACCAGTAGATCGCGATGCCCGGCAGCGCGATCAGCGTGGTCAGCAGGTAGAAGTTCACATAGCCCATGCCCTCGATCATCGCGCCAGCGCTGGTCCCAGTCACAAATCGCCCGACGATCGAGGCCGCCGCAGAGATCAGCGCATATTGCGCCGCCGTGAAGCGCAGATCGCACAGTGCCGAGAAATAGGCGACGACCACGACGCCGCCGAAGCCCGAAGCGATATTCTCGAACCCGATCGCGCCCGCCATGCCGATGTTCGAATGGCCCGCTGCAGCAAGCCCCGCGAAGCTAAGGTTCGATACCGCCATCAGGATCAGCGCGAGCATCACCGACCGCTTCATGCCCATGCGCGCATAGAGGACGCCCCCGATGAACACGCCGATGAGATACGCCCAGAACCCGACGCCAACGTCGAAAAAGGCAATCTCGTCGTTGGTGAAGCCGAGGTCGTCGAACAACAGGCGGAAGGTCAGGTTGGCGAGCGTATCGCCGACCTTGTGGACAAGGATGAACGTCAGCACGAGGACAGCCCCGCGCCGCTGCAGGAACTCGGCGAACGGCCCCCAGATCGAACGCGCGACATCGGCCACGCCGCGCTTCGCGATCACGACCACGCGCCGCGCCGGTTCGCCCATGACGAGGCCGACAATGATCGCGGGAAGCGCAAGCGCAGCGCATGCGATATAGCCGACCGTCCAGCCATAGCGCGCCGCCACGACCAGAGCGATTGCGGCGGCCCCTGCCGATCCGATCCGCCAGCCGTATTGCGACATGCCCGACCCCGCGCCCAACTGGTGCGGTTCAAGCAGCTCGATGCGATAGGCATCGATGACGATGTCGAACGTTGCCCCCGCTGCACCGACCAGGATAGCCGCATAGGCCGTCCACAATATGTCCGCCTTGGGATCGGCAACGCCCAGGTTTACGACCGCCGCGATGACGAACAGACCCGCGAGGATCAGCCATGACACCCTCTGGCCCAACCGCCCGATGACCGGCAGTCGTACGCCATCGACGATCCACGCCCAGGCCCATTTGAAATTATAGACGAGGAAAGCGAGCGCGAACGCCGTCACCGTCTTCTTGTCGATACCGTCCTGCGACAGGCGCGTCGTCAGCGTCGCGGCGATCATCGCGAACGGAAACCCCGACGATATACCCAGGAAGAACGCGGCCAGCGGCTGAGGTTCGAGATAGGGTTTGATCGCATCGAGCAGGCTGCGGCTCTTCACCTCTGTTGCTGCGTCGGTCATGCGAACCCCTTTATCGTCGGCCTGCGCTTGTCGAAGGCCTGTCGTTCCCATAACCTTCTAAGCAACGATGGCCCGACGACAAGATCGGGCGTGTGGAGAGCCGATGAACGCCCCAGCCTTTCCCGGCCTGACGTCCGGACAACGTGCACTCGCGCGTCGGCTTGCCGAGGGCGAGGTGCGCGCGGGCGAGGCGATCACGCATGTCGATGCGGCGGTCTACACAACTGCAGATCGCTTTGCCGCCGAACAGGCTGCGTTGTTCGAAAACCTCCCTCTCGTCATCGCTCCGTCCGCACTGCTCGCACCCGGCAGCGCGGTGGCGCATGATGGATTCGGTCGCCCGCTGCTGGTCACGCGCGACGCGAACGGCACCGCGCGCGTCTTCCTCAACGTGTGCCAGCATCGCGGGACGCGGCTGGTCGAGGGGAATGATGTCGTCTGTTCGAAACTGCTGGTCTGCCCCTATCACGCCTGGACGTACCGGTTGGACGGCGCGTTGCAGGCGTTGCCCAGGCCGGAGACGTTTCCGGGACTCGACAAGGGCGCGCACGGGTTGCGCGAAGTGCCGAGTATGGAAGCCGGGGGTTTGATTTGGGTCTTGCCAAGTCACCCCGGCGAAGGCCGGGGCCTAAACACCTCTCCACCCGAAACAACGCCAAGCGATGCGACGCGGCTAGGCCCCGGCCTTCGTCGCGGTGACGATGAATTCGCCGACGCCATCACCCTCGGTCACGACTTTGCGGCCCTCGGCCTGCCTCATCTCCACTTGTTCGCACGGCGTACGCATGACGTCGCGGCGAACTGGAAGCTCATCCACGACGCATTCCTCGAAAGCTATCACGTCCTGCGCCTGCACGGCGGCAGCATCGCGCCCTATTTCAAGGATGGCGTTACGGCGGGCGATACCGTCGGCCCGCACCGGCGGTCGGTGGTGGGGCGCGACGCCGATGTGGGTGATCTCGACGATGTGGCAGCACTGCGCAGTTCGCTGACCTTCACCTACACATTGTTCCCGAACGCAGTGGTCATCTTCAGTCCCGATTATGTGAACCTGATGGTCCTGATGCCGCAGGCCGAGGGGCGGACGCTGGTCGAGGATTTCATGCTGATCCCCGAACCGCCCGCAACGGATAAGGCGCGCGATCACTGGCAGCGCAGTTGGGATCTGCTCGACGGATGCGTGTTCAGCCAAGAGGATTTCCGCGCGGCCGAACTTGGACAACAGGGGCTGGCGTCGGGCGCGATCGAGCGGATTACGCTTGGGACGCTGGAGACTGGAATACGTGCTTTTCATGACGAGGTGGAAGCGCGGCTTTAGGTTTTGGTTCGCGCGGAGGCGCGGAGACGCTGAAGGAGTAATCATTATCGCGTCATTCCCGCGAAGGCGGGAACCCAGCTCCTGAACACGCGGCAGGAGTTGGGTTCCCGCGTTCGCGGGAATGACGTGGCACGTTCAAAACCCTCTGCGCCTCCGCGTCTCTACGTGAACCCCCATCAAACAGATGACGCGAGCGCCCCACCCGCGTATCGGGCAGGGATGAAAGAACCCCAGCGCATTGCAAAGCTGCTCGCACGTGCCGGCATCGCCAGCCGCCGCGAGATCGAGCGGATGATCGAGGAGCGTCGCATTTCGATCGACGGCGTGCCACTCGAAACGCCCGCGACGATCGTGACCAGCCTGAAAGGCATCACCGTCGACGGCAATCCCGTTGCCGCAGCGGAGCCGACGCGCCTGTTCCGCTATCACAAGCCGACTGGACTGCTGACAGCGGAGCGCGACATGAAGGGGCGCGCGACAATCTACGACAAGCTGCCGCCCGACATGCCGCGCACCGTGCCCGTCGGCCGCCTCGACCTCAATACCGAGGGGCTGTTGCTGATGACGACCGACGGCGCGCTCAAGCGGCGCCTCGAACTGCCATCGACCGGTGTCCCGCGCAGCTATCGCGCCCGCGCCTATGGGCCGGTCACGCAGGCGCAGCTCGAAGACCTGATCGAAGGTATCGAGATCGACGGTGTCCGCTACGGCCAGATCGACGCCAATCTCGAGCGCCGCACTGGCACCAATGTGTGGATCGAGATGACGCTGAAGGAGGGCAAGAACCGCGAGGTGCGCCGCGTCCTCGAACATCTGGGCCTGCGCGTCAGCCGCCTGATCCGCACCCGCTACGGACCCTTCGCGCTCGACGATCTACCGCCGGGCGGGGTCGAGGAGGTCAAGCAGAACGAACTGGTCGAGTTTCTGAAGGAACTGGGCACCGCTGAACCGGAACCCAAGCCCGAAGCGGGTATCAAGGGGACGGCGCTGCGCAAGCATTGGCGCATTGCTCCGCCCAAGCCTGTGCAGAAACTCGAGCGGAAGCCCGTGCCGGCATATCGGCCAGACGGCGGCGCGCGCGATACGCGTCGGACTGATCGGCGTGACGAAGGCCGTGGCGCGTCTGTCGCGCCCAAGCCTCGTGCTGCGCCCACTTATCGCCCGACGGCACCTGAACGCCCCAAAGCCGCACCCGCATCACCACGCCCGGCAATGACCGATGCGCCACGCCCGACAAAGCCCCGCGTCTCCAAATCGGACCGGTCCGGTTGGGCAAAGGCCAAGCCGAAGCCCGGCCGGGGTCCGCGCAAATGAGGATCATCGCCGGGAACTGGCGCGGGCGGACGCTGATCGCGCCGAAGGGCACCGACACCCGCCCCACTGCCGACCGTACGCGCGAGGGGCTGTTCTCGATGCTCGTCAGCCGCCTCGGCAGTTTCGAAGGGCTGCGCGTACTCGACCTGTTCGCGGGGAGCGGCGCGCTGGGTCTCGAGGCGCTGTCGCGCGGGGCGGCGCATTGCACCTTCGTCGAACATGACGGGGCGGCGCTCGACGCGCTGCGCACCAACATCGCCAAGCTGGGCGCGGGGCCATCTTGCGACGTTCGCGCGCAATCGGTGATGACGCTGGGTCCGGCACCCGCGCCCTATGACCTGCTGCTGCTCGACCCGCCCTATCGCACCGGCGCAGGCGTGGTCGCCCTCGAACGCTGCGCCCGCCTCGGCTGGCTCGCGCCGGGGGCGATAGCGACGGTCGAGACGGCGAAGGGCGAGGCCGTTGCGGTCGAGGGTTTCGAGCAAGAGACCGAACGGGTGTACGGGAAGGCGATGGTGACACTGTTGCGAAGCGGTGGCTAAGCGCGCATATTCATGGGCATGGGAAAGCTCGATCCGATCGTATCGGAGTTCGATACGCAAGAAGACGCCGATGCGTATGACGCGTGGTTTCGCGCGCAGGTAGAAGCTGCACTCGCGTCGACCAAACCGCGCATCCCGCATGACGAGGCGATGGCCCGCATTCGCAAGACGGTCGAAAAGCATAATGCTCGATCTGATCTGGGAGCCTGAAGCTCTCGACCAACTCGACGGCATCATCGATTTCATCGGTGAGCGAAACGGTCCTGCAGCAGAAAGAATGGCGACGCTCTTTGCCGAACGCATTCAGCGAATTCGCAATTTCCCCGAGATGGGCAGACCCGGGCGCGTTGCCGCAACGCGCGAACTGATTGTCCACCCCAATTACATCTTGATCTATCGAGTGACCGAAGCCGCGATCGACATTCTGCGGGTGCTGCACGCCCGGCAGCAATATCCCTAAACTCGGTCAGCGACTGTTCCGCACCGCTACCAAAGCCCCCAAACTCAACACCCCCGCCCCCGCGAGATAAACCCCAACCATCACCAGCCCACCATGGCTGGCAAGACTCTGCGCGATCAGCGGGGTCAGGCCGCCGCCGATCACGCCGCCCACATTGAACGTAATCGCGGTCCCCGTGTACGCCACGCGTGGTGCGAACAGGCCGGGGAGCCAGGCCCCGAGGGGACCATAGACGAACCCCATCACGACCAGCGCGAACGCCAGCCACGTGAACACCGCGCCCGGCGCATTCGCGACCAGCAGGACGGGCATCAGTGCGCCCGCAATCGGCACACCGACGCAGCCGATCATAAGGACGCGGGCGGGGCTCCAGACATCGGACAGCCAGCCCGCGAACACGATGCCCGCTGCCATGAACAGGATCGCGCCGAGCTGGATCTGCAGGAATTCCGCGCGCGAATAACCGAGCGTTTGCGTGCCATACCCAAGCGCGAACGCGGTCGCGATATAGAACGTCGCGAAGCAGGCGACGACGCCGAACGTCCCCGCCAGTATCGCGCGACCGTGGGTAGCGAACACTTCGGCCAGCGGCACTTTCGGGGGCTCGGCTTCCTTGAGCGCGGCCGTGAAGGCCGGAGTCTCGGTCAGGCGCAAGCGTACCCACAGGCCGACCGCGATCAGGACGATCGACAGCAGGAACGGCACACGCCAGCCCCACGCCTTGAAATCCTCGGGCGACAGCATCAGGCCGAGGATCAGGAACAGACCGTTGGCGGCGAGGAAGCCGACCGGCGCGCCGAGTTGCGGCACACAGCCGAACCGCCCGCGCCATCCGGGCGGCGCATTCTCGACCGCCAGCAGTGCCGCGCCCGACCATTCGCCGCCGAGGCCAAACCCCTGGCCGAAGCGCAACAGGCACAACAGGAACGGCGCGACCCAGCCAATGTCGGCATAGGTCGGCAGGAACGCGATCGCGACCGTCGACAATCCCATGATGAGCAGCGACGCGACCAGCGTGGATTTCCGTCCGATGCGGTCGCCGAAATGCCCGAACGCAATCGCACCGACAGGCCGCGCGATGAACGCGACGCCGAGGCTGGCATAGGCGAGCAGCAACTGGACGCCGGGATCGTCGGCGGGAAAGAACAGCGGCCCGAACACCAGCGCCGCGGCGGTCGCGTAGATATAGAAGTCGTAGAACTCGACCGCGGTTCCGGCGAGACTCGCGCCCAGGATGCGGGCGGTCGATCCCGATTTCGCTGCACCCGCCCGTTCGATGTCCACCATGTCGTCCCCTCGCCCCGCCATCGCGCACGCTCCTGAAACAAGTTCAGCGTCGCGGCAATGGCGGGACGATAGGGCGATCAGTTACGCGAAGCTGACGACCGCCTTGCGACGGCGATACCGCATCGCGCCACCTACGGCGCCGAAGCCACCGATCATCATTGCCCAAGTCGCGGGTTCGGGGACGGCAGCCGCTACCGGCGATGTCGTGACACTGACGTACGACGAAGACCCCGGACTGAACGTGTTTACGCGGTACTGCGAAACCGTGTCCTGGTAGAAGAAGCGGATGTCGTTACCCGCCGCCGTAAAGAACCGCAGGCCCGAACCATCGAGGAACGTGGGGCCGGTGGTGAAATAATTGCCATAGGTCGCCGCGGTCGGCGCGACGATTGCCGAGCCATTGACCATGCCGGTGATCGAGGTGATCGCAAACGCCGTCTGGCCGCCGACGATCGTCGCCACATTCGACGTGGTGAACACGCCGCTGCCGTTGACCGAACCACCGAACAGCGGTGTGCTGGTGGCGAAAGTGAAATTATACTGCGCGGCGGTTGCTGGCATTGCAGCCACGCCGAGACCGATCGCGGCGGTCATCATCATCAAAGTTCTGGACATTATTCCTCCTGTCGCCCCTCGTCCCCCGATCGGGGACGTTTGGACCGTGCCGGAGATACGAAGCCGCGCGTGCTGCGGTTTCATCGTTTAGAAACTATAACTTACTGAAATGTCGTCCCGTTTCGAGACGGTTGCCCCGGCGCGCACCGTTCCCTAATCGTTCGCGTATGTCCCTGCCCCAGCCGACCGAGTCCGACCCGCCCTACATCCGTGGCCTGAACCCGCCGCAGCGAGAGGCCGTGCTGACGACCGACGGCCCCGTCCTCGTGCTCGCGGGCGCGGGCACCGGCAAGACGGCGGCCCTGACCGCACGGCTCGCGCACCTCGTCTACACGCGCAAGGCCTACCCGTCCGAGATCCTGAGCGTCACCTTCACCAACAAGGCCGCCCGCGAGATGCGCGAGCGCGTCCGCACCCTGATCGGCGATGCGGTGGAGGGAATGCCCTGGCTCGGCACGTTCCACGCGATTGCCGCGAAGATGCTCCGCCGCCACGCCGAACTCGTCGGGCTTCAGTCGAACTTCACCATCCTCGACACCGACGACCAGCTGCGCGTGATGAAGCAGTTGATCCAGTCCGCCGAGCTCGACGAGAAACGCTGGACCAACCGCGCGCTCGCGGGCCTGATCGACCAGTGGAAGAACAAGGGGCTGACCCCGGCGGACATCGACGCAGGCGAGAGCGAGCGGTTCGCGGGCGGGCGTGGTGGCGAGTTGTACGCCGCCTATCAGGCACGGCTGAAATCATTGAACGCCTGCGACTTCGGCGACCTGCTGCTCCACATGCTGGTGATCCTGAAGACCCACCGCGACGTGCTCGAGCAATACCAGACCCGCTTCCGCTACATCATGGTCGACGAGTATCAGGACACCAATTCATCGCAGTACCTGTGGCTGAGGCTTCTCGCGCAACAGCGCAAGAACATCTGCTGCGTCGGCGACGACGACCAGTCGATCTACAGCTGGCGCGGCGCGCAGGTTGAGAACATCCTGCGTTTCGAAAAGGATTTTCCGGGCGCAAAGGTCATCCGCCTCGAACAGAATTACCGCAGCACGCCCAACATCCTCGCCGCCGCCAGCGGCGTCATCGCCAACAATTCCGGCCGCCTGGGCAAGACCCTGTTCACCGACATTGCGGAGGGCGACAAGGTCAAGGTCATCGGCGTGTGGGACGGGCCGGAGGAGGCCCGCCGCGTCGGCGACGAGATCGAGGCGTGGCAGCACCGGGCAGCGAAGGGCCAGAACAGCCTCGACGGCGTCGCCATCCTCATCCGCGCGCAATATCAGAGTCGCGAGTTCGAGGACCGCTTCATCGCGATCGGCATGCCGTACCGCATCGTCGGCGGCTTCCGCTTCTACGAACGCGCCGAAATCCGCGACGCGCTCGCCTACCTCCGCCTCATCAACCAGCCGAGCGACGACCTCGCCTTCGAACGCGTGGTCAATGTCCCCAAACGGGGACTCGGTGACAAGGCAGTGGCGAAGGTGCAGATGCTGGCGCGCGCCGAGGGCATCCCCCTTACCCATGCCGCCGCGCGCATCCTCGACACCGACGAACTCACGCCACAGGCAAGGCGCGCGCTCGGCAATTTCGTGGCCGACATCGCGCGTTGGAGGGATTTGGGGCGCGACCTCCCTCACGCGGACTTGGCCCGAACCGTGCTCGACGAAAGCGGCTACACCGGCGCGCTCCAGGCCGAAAAATCGGTCGAGGCGTCGGGGCGTCTGGAGAACCTGACCGAACTCGCCCGCGCGATGGAGGAATACGAAACGCTCGGCGACTTCCTCGAACACGTCAGCCTGGTCATGGACAACGAGGCATCGGCCGACGACCCCAAGGTCACGATCATGACCATCCACGCGGCCAAGGGGCTGGAGTTCGACAAGGTGTTCCTGGTCGGCTGGGAAGAAGGCGTCTTCCCCTCGCAACGCTCGCTCGACGAGGGCGGCATCGCATCCCTCGAGGAGGAACGCCGCCTCGCCTATGTCGCCATCACCCGTGCGCGGCGGGAAGCGACCATCCTCCACGCCGCCAACCGCCGCATCTATGGCCAGTGGACGTCGAGCATCCCAAGCCGCTTCGTCGGCGAACTGCCCGCTGCGCACGTCGAACACGAAACGACGATGAGCGGCGGCGAAAGCCTGTGGCGTGCGAACTGGACGACCCAGGGCGACCCCTTCGCACACCTCGCCGCCGCCAACGCGACGCGCGCGGGGACGCGGGGGCCGGGCTGGCAACGCGCGGCAGGCAATTTTTCGGCGTCACCCGCGCGGGTGGTGGAGGCGCGCGGCCCGGCGATCAGCCTGGGCAACAAGGGGCGCGATGATCTGGAAGTGGGCCAGCGCGTGTTCCACCAGAAGTTTGGCTACGGCCTGATCGCGGAGATCGAGGGGAACAAGCTGGAGATCGATTTCGAGACGGCGGGGCGGAAGCGGGTGTTGGACTCGTTTGTTACGGCAGGTTGATTCCCACCATGGGAACCGCTAGATCGACTTATGCGGATTATTGCGCGTAGCACCCTTGCCGCCTTCAGCGAGCGGCATCCGGAAACGCGGCGCTCGCTGGCGCACTGGCAGGGGATTGCCAGGGCTGCCGACTGGAAAAGCACGGCGGAGGTTCAACAGGCGTTTTCGAAGGCAAAGGTGCTGAATGGCGAACGGGTACGGTTTCAGGTTGCGGGTGGCGATTACCGCATGATCGTCGCCTTCGATTTCAGGCGCGGGATCGCCTTCGTGAAATTCATCGGCACCCACGCCGATTATGATCGCATCGACGCGCTGAACGTAACGCTGTTTTAGGACGACGGACATGGACATCAAACCGATCAAGACCGACGCCGATCACGAAGCCGCACTGCGCGAGATCGAGGCGCTATGGGGCGCGGCGGACGGCACCGCCGATGGCGACCGGCTGGATGTTCTAGCGACTCTGGTCGAGTCCTATGAAGAGCGGCGCTGGCCGGTCGAGGAACTCGACCCCGTCGAAGCGATCGAGGCTGCAATGGCCCACGAAGGACGCAGCCGTGCAGACCTCGCTGCACTGATCGGCAAGTCGCGGGCATCGGAAGTCCTGCGCCGCAAGCGCGCGCTGACGCTGCCGATGATCCGCTCGATTGCGCGCGAATGGCATGTGCCGGAGCGGTTGCTGATCAAGGAATACGCGCTCGACGCGCGGATTGCAGCGTGACGATCTGTCGGTGGGCCAGCGCGTGTTCCACCAGAAGTTCGGCTACGGCCTGATTGCCGAGATCGAGGGGAACAAGCTGGAGATCGATTTCGAGACCGCGGGGCGGAAGCGGGTGCTCGATTCTTTCGTCAGCGCGAGTTGAACCATCGGCAAAGATGGTCTATCTAGTTGGACCAAAGGATTGCCGAATGCAGATTTCCGTTTCCCTCGCCAAAGCGCAGTTGACCGACCTCGTCCGGCGTGCGCAGTCCGGTGACGACATCGTGCTGACCCGGCGCGGCGAACCCGCCGTCCGCCTTGTGCCTGTCGTGACCGACAGTGTCCGCGCGGAACGGCGACGTATCCTCGAAGCGTTCCGGGGGAGCATGAAAGGCGCGCCCGGCTTCGATGACACAGATGCCGCTCACAGCGCCGACTTCCTCTATGGCGATGATGGCCTGCCCGCCTGATCGCGCATCATGATTGTCCTCGACGGCTCCGCACTGTTCGCCATCCTGCTCGGCGAACCCGGTGCGCAACGATGTGAGGACGCAATCGAACATGCCGACGAACTACTGATGTCGGCCGCGTCGCTCACGGAATGCCTCATCGTCGCCGCCGGAAAGGGTGTGCATGACGAGATGGCCGCGTTCTTGGACGGGCTGCACCCGACCATCGTTCCTGTGACCGTCGATCGCGCCCGCGCCGCCGCCGACGCCTATCGCGCTTGGGGCAAGGGATTCCACAAGGCGTCGCTCAATTTCGGCGACAGCTTCGCCTATGCACTGGCGATGGAGCATGAATGCCCGCTGCTGTTCGTGGGCGACGATTTCTCGCGGACGGATGTGGTGAGGGTTGGCGTGTAATAAAGCTCCATTACTATCCCGAGATCAACGGTCTCTATATCGAGCTCAGCAAAGCCGGGGCACCCAGACGCATGAATTGTCGGACGGTGTGGACGTGGATTACGGGGCGAGCGGTAATGTCGTGGGACCGATATCGATGGAGCGCGATCTGACGACGCTGAAGACTTTGGTACTGCCGTTTACGCGCCTTAAAGCTGCATAGACTACGTCGCGACCCATTCCGCCAGATACGGTTGGAGGCCGGAGAGCGACAATGGATCAAGCGTTATGACGCGACGTGGAGCGATCGGAATGCTCGCCGCAAGTGCGGCGTTTTCGGCGCTATCTGGGTGCGACTTCCTTTTTTCGTCCGACAGTTTGCGTTATCGCATGACGGTGGAGGTTGAGACGCCCGCCGGTTTGCGGCGCGGATCGAGTGTTATCGAGTCGCGGTCGCACGACGGGCCAAGATGGGGCGATGCTCCGGGTCTGAGATACAGTGTACAAGGAGAGGCGGTCGCGGTCGATCTGCCAGGCGGACGAACGCTCTTTGCTTTGCTCGTGCCACCGGGCAGCTCGGACGCTGCGCACTATCAGGCGCAGTTGTTTGTCGAGGCGCTGCGGCACGGCGCAAAACCATCTGCGCCGATCGACGCGGACCTCTCCCAAGGCGGTGTCTGGCGTGAAGTTCGCCGACAGGCGTGGCGCAAGTCGATTGCGCTGGCACTTCCGCCGCGGGACTATCCCCTGTTGGTGACGTTTGCCGACGTTCACGATCCGAAGTCGGTGGTGCGGGTCGATCCCGCAGATCTTGAGGCGACGTTTGGCCCCGGCGTCCGGCTGAAAGCCATAATCGTTGCCGCCACCGATGAACCAATCACCACAAGAATAGAGGAGCGGCTATCTAATGAATTTTGGCGTCGCAAAGCCCGTGTTCATCAGGGTGAATTGGCGAGCAGCGGCGGCTCAATGCGCAACCCGTATTTAAAATCCTTGGCCGGAACTTTGTCGAAAGATGACTTCACATCAGAGATAGCGCAATGATGTTCGTTCGTAGAATAGCTCCCTTCCCGTCACCCCAAGCTTGATCCGGGGTCCAGTCGCCTTCGCCGCGACCTCGCAACCTCGAAGCTGGACCCCGGCTCGGGGGCCGGGGTGACGGGGGCAACCCTAAAGCCCCTCCTCCTTTAGGGGAGGGGTTGGGGTGGGGACTTTCAACGTTCTCGATGCCAAGGCTCCTGCGGACAGGCCCCACCCCAACCCCTCCCCTAAAGGAGGAGGGGCTTAAGAATCTTCTGTCCTACACGCGCGGCTTTCCGCATAGACTCGTCGATGCCCGAGTCTCCCGCGCCACCGCTCCACATCCCCTTCGACCCTGTCCCCGTCGCCGCGCGGCATGATGGCTGGACGCCTGACAAGCAACGCGGGTTCATCGATGCGCTGGCGCTGTGCGGATGTGTGTCGGCGGCGGCGCGGCATGTGGGGATGACGCCGCGGTCGGCGTGGCGGCTGCGCGAGCGGGCGGATGCGACCGGCTTTGCCGCCGCATGGGACAAGGCATTGACCGAGGGGCGCCGCCGTACCCTCGAAATCGCCATCCCCCGCGCGATCTATGGTGAGCGCATTCCGGTGTTCTATGGCGGGCGGCAGATCGGCGAGAAGGTCCGCTACGACAACCGGCTCGCCATCGCCGTGCTCAACCGTCATGCCGCCGAACTCGCCCGCCGCGCTTCGTCGCCGCCCGACCTCGGTTCGACCGAATTTCCGTGGAACGTGGTATGACTTTCAGGACTTTCGGAAAGATCGCGCGCCGCCTACGCAGGATGCCAAGGGGAAACACGCGATGATGCGACTGGCAAGGCTGACGACATGGGCGATGATCGCGATGTTAGCGACCGCCTGCTCGACGTCGCCTCCCACGATGCCCGCGCCGCCGCGCGCCACAACCGCGGCACCGATCGTCGAGCAGCCGTCGTACATCGCCGTCCCCATTACCGCGCGCGTGGTCGAACTGGAGAAGGCGCTCAACGCCCGTGTGCCGCGCACCTTGTGGCAGATCGACGAGACCAAGAAGGCCTGCGTCCCCGCACAGCGCATTTTCAAGGGCAAGCTGAAAATTACGCCCGATATTTCGTGCCGCATCGTCGGCACCGCCGTGCGCGGGCCGATCAAGGTCGGGGGATCGGGCGAGGTGCTGACGATCTCCATGCCGGTCAGCGTTCAGGTGGCGGCGAAGGACATCGGCCGGATCATCAAGAGCGAAACCGCCACCGCCGCCGCGCGCGTGCGGGCGACGGCGCGGCTGGGCATGACGGCGAACTGGCAACCGACCGCCAAGGTCGACATCGACTATAGCTGGACACAGGTTCCGGGCATCGAGCTGCTCGGCCAGCGGGTGAAGTTCGCGCGCAAGGTCGATCCGCGCCTGCAAAAAGTCGTGGCCGATCTGGAGCGGACGCTGCCCGCCGAGATCGCCCGGCTGAACGCGCGTCGCGATGCTGAGAGCGCGTGGCGCAAGGGCTTTACGGTTCTGGAGCTCAATGCGAAGAACCCGCCGGTGTGGCTGCGCGTTACGCCGAAGCGGATCGCCTATGGCGGCTACAAGATTATCGGCGGCGACATCCAGCTATACCTGACGGCGACAGCGCTGACCGAGACTTTCGTGGGGCCGCGTCCCGAGGCACGCGCGCCGACGCCGCTGCCGCCGCTCGGGTTCGACCGGCCATCGGGCAATGCGAAATTGTTCGTACCAGTCATCGCGTCCTATGCCGAGCTGGAACCTGTGCTGTCCAAGGCATTGGGGAAGCTCGCGAAAAAGGGGATCGTCATTCCCGATGTCGGGCAAGTTGCAGTGCAGTTTGGCAAGGTGACGATCTATGGCACCGATGGCGGCAGGCTTGCTGTCGGGATCGAAATCCATGCCGAGAGCCCGCGCAAGGTGCTGACCCCCAATGGCACGGTCTGGCTGACGGGTGTGCCCGTCAACGAGCCGGGATCGCGGGTCGTGCGCGTCCGCGACCTGACGATCGGTGCCAGCACCGACAGCCCCGCGACGAACCTGCTTGCCGCGATCGCATTGTCCCCGGCAATCGCCGCAACCTTGCAGGAAGCGCTGACCGAGAATTTCGAGCGCGACTATCAAAAGGTGCTGGGCAAGGCGAACGCGGCGCTGGCGTCGAAGCGGACCGGGGACTTCCTGCTGTCGGCGGTGCTGACCAAAGTCGATAACGGGCGCGTCACCGCCTATGGAGAGGGGCTGTACATGCCGGTGACGGGCACGGGCGCGGCGATGATCCGGTATGTGCCGTGACCTAGTCGGCGAGCAACTGTTTATGTGTATAGTTTCGCAGTTTTCCGGCGTTTTTTATTTCACGCAGAGGCGCGGAGATTCAGAGAGATTAGCCCTTTTCCTGTCATTCCCGCGCAGGCGGGAACCCAACTCCGGAATGGGCGGCGGGAGTTGGATCCCCGCCTACGCGGGGATGACGCGGCGGGAGGTGAAATCTCAGCACCTCCGCGCCTCTGCGTGAACCCAAACGTCTCACCACCGCGTGTGGATCGAGTTGAACGAAATGGTTACCGTCCCGCCGCGATACGCCCCGAATCCGGCCCTCGCGCGCACGACGCCATCACGGTATTGGCGGCGGATAACCCAAGTCACGAAAGGAGGTAAATCGGCATGACGCAACGCTCGGCAACGGTCTCGCAACGTACTGCCAACCTCCTGCTCGGCACCGTCGGCGCGCTAGGCCTAGCCGGCATCGTCGCCGCGTTCGCGGTGCCGGTCGCCGCGCCGACGTCGGTACCGGTCGAGATCACGGCAAAGGCACCCGCCGCTGCGCCCAAGCCTGCGGCGCCCGTGTCACCCGTGGTGAAAGTGCCCGCGCCGCCGACCACCTATGTGATCGCATCGTTCATCCCCCGCCCTGCCGCCTTCAACCACGGCGACTGGATATGGAAGGACGAGGGCGTTCCCGCCGGGCCGATGCTCGTTATCGTCGATGTGAAGACGCAACTGATCCATGTCTTTCGCAGCGGGCGCGAGATCGGCGTTGCGGTCATGATGTACGGTGCCGACGATTCGCCGACGCCGCTGGGCGTCCATCCGATCCGCTGGAAGGCGGCGGTCCACCGCTCGTCGATCTTCGGGTCGTCGATGCCCTACACGATGAATCTGACCGGCGACGGCGTTGCAATCCACGGGTCGAACGTGCGCTGGGGATGGGGCACAAATGGCTGTGTCGGCGTACCAATCGCGTTCGCCAAGCTGTTGTTCGGACAAGTGAATGTCGGCGACAAAGTCATCATCGTGAAGGGCAAGACCCCGCAGACGGGTCAGAGCGTTCCGCTGGTTTGACGAAATAGGTCACGTCGCTGACCGAAAAGCGCAACCCGAGCGGCGTAGCATCGTTGATGGCCCATTCGGCCCCCTCAGGAGATGCGCCATGCCTTTCGTTGCAACCGATGATGACTGCGATCTGTTCGTCAAGGAACTGGGCGAAGGCCCGCCCGTCGTCCTGATTCACGGCTGGCCGTTGAATGCCGATAGTTGGGAAGACGTCGCCCTGTCGCTCGCAAATGCCGGTTTTCGCGCGATCAGCTATGACCGTCGCGGTTTCGGGCGGTCCGAACAGACATATGACGGCAATGACTACGACACCTTCGCCGACGATCTCGATGCGGTCATCGACCAGTGCGAAGCAGAAGGTGCGGCACTCGTTGGCTTCTCGATGGGCGGCGGCGAAGTTGCCCGCTACCTGTCGCGGCACGGATCTTCGAAGGTGTCGAAGGCGGTGCTGATTGCATCGGTCGTGCCGTTCCTGCTCAAGACCGACAACAATCCCGATGGCGCGCCGCAAAAGACGTTCGACGACATGCTCGATGGTCTGACCGAAGACCGGGCAGGATTCCTGCAGGACTTTGCCAAGCAGTTTTACGGCGTCGGCATGTTCTCCAAACCGGTCAGCCAGGGCGTCCTCGACTGGACATTCCAGATGGCGATGCAGGCCGGTTTGCGCGGGACGATCGAATGCGTGAAGGCATTCTCGTCGACCGATTTCCGTGAAGACTGCAAGGCGTTCGACGTGCCGACGATGATCCTGCACGGCACCGGCGATGCCATCGTCCCTATCGACATTTCGGCGCGCAAGGCGGCACAGCTGATCCCACATGCCGAGCTGATCGAATATGACGGCGGCCCGCACGGATTGCTGGCCACGCATAAGGAGGAGGTTGCGCGCGACCTGATCTCGTTCCTTCGCAACGAGGCGGCGAGCGAGCGACAAGCTCTGTTTGGGCGCGACGAAGAAACGATCATCACGGAAAACGCGCTGGGCATCGCGCCGACGTTGCAGCCGCTGATCTGATCGGCCAAGGGAGGGGCGTGACGCCCGACGCGACGCTCCCCTCCTCGCCCCTTGCGATCCGCGATTTCCAGCTGTTCTGGCTTGCCCGTTTCAGCAGTGTGCTGGCGACGACCGGCATGGTGGTGGTCATCGGGTGGCAGGTCTATGATCTTGCGCGGTCACAATACGCACTGACAATCCGCGAGGGCGCGCTGATGCTTGGCGTCGTTGGCCTTGCGCAGTTCCTGCCGCTGTTCGTCCTGACCCCCGTCGCGGGTTGGGTCGCCGACCGGTACGAGCGCCGCAGCGTCGCGCGGATCGCGATGGCCGCGGACGTCGGCATTGCGCTCGTATTGGGTGCAGCAACGGTATCGAACACGCTTTCGCTTCCTCTGCTTTTCCTGCTTGCGGCGATCCACGGCGCGGCGCGGGTGTTCATCGGTCCGGCAATGTCATCGATCGCACCGAATATCGTGCCGCCCGAACTCCTGCCCCGCGCCATCGCGATGAGTTCGATTGCCTGGCAAAGCGCGTCGATTGCCGGGCCGGCGTTGGGTGGTCTGCTCTATGCCACGCATGCGGCATCGACCTATTGGTTCGCGGCGGCGACCATCGTGGTTGGCATCGTCAGCATCAGTGCCGTCCGCAAGATCATGCCGCCCGCAATGTCGAGCGAAACGACACCCTTGCGACAGATGGCCGATGGCCTGTCCTATGTTCGCGGGCACCGCTTTCTGTTCGGTGCCATCACCCTTGACATGTTTGCAGTGCTGCTGGGCGGCGCAACGGCGATGCTGCCCGTCTACGCCCGCGATATCCTTCATGTCGGGCCTGAGGGGCTTGGCTGGCTGCGTGCTGCACCGGCTGCCGGCGCCGCCGTTGTTGCCCTGTGGTTCTCCTTCCGCCCGCTCCGTCACAATGTCGGCGTCAAGATGATCGCCTCGGTCGTTGCCTTCGGAGCGGCCACGGTGGTCTTCGGCGCTTCACACCAGCTATGGTTGTCGCTCTCGGCACTTGCAGCGCTCGGCGGCTTCGACATGCTGTCGGTCTACGTCCGATCGTCGCTTATCCAGTTGCACACGCCCGATGCGATGCGTGGCCGGGTCTCAGCCGTGGGAGGGCTGGCAGTGTCGGCCTCAAACGAGCTGGGCGAGGTCCAGTCCGGTCTTGCGGCCGCTCTGCTTGGACCGGTCGGGGCCGTCGTTGCAGGCGGCATCGGTGCCATAGCCATTGCGATCGGGTGGGCGTATTGGTTTCCCGAATTGAGGCGCGCGCGGACCTTTGATCCACCAACAGCCGTCCCGGACACAATCATGGCCGACGAAATGATGCAGGAGAAGCACATATGAAAGCTGCCACCATCCTCGAAACCATCGGCAACACGCCGCACATTCGCGTGGGCCGTCTTTTCCCGGACGCGGAGGTCTGGATCAAATCCGAGCGGACCAACCCGGGTGGATCGATCAAGGATCGTATCGCGCTCAACATGATCGAGGATGCCGAACGCTCGGGCGCGTTGAAGCCCGGCGGAACGATCGTCGAGCCGACCTCCGGTAACACCGGTATTGGCCTTGCGATGGTCGCGGCGGTCAAGGGGTATCGCCTCGTTCTTGTCATGCCCGAAAGCATGAGCATCGAGCGCCGCCGCCTGATGCTCGCCTATGGCGCGACGTTCGACCTGACGCCGCGGGAAAAGGGCATGAAGGGCGCGATCGAGCGCGCTCTGGAGATCGTCGACACCACGCCCGATGCCTGGATGCCGCAACAGTTCGAGAACCCGGCGAATATCGAGGTTCACGCGCGGACGACGGCACACGAGATCCTGAAGGACTTTGCCGACACGCCGATCGACGCCCTTATTACAGGGGTCGGCACCGGTGGACACATTACCGGCTGCGCAGAAGCGCTGAAAAAGGTCTGGCCGAACCTGAAAGTCTTTGCTGTCGAGCCCACGCTGTCCCCCGTCATTTCCGGCGGCCAGCCGGGACCTCACCCCATTCAGGGCATTGGTGCCGGCTTCGTGCCCGCCAATCTGCATACGCAGGTGCTAGACGGGGTCATCAAGGTCGATCCCGCAGACGCCAAGACGATGGCAAAGCGTTCTGCCACCGAGGAAGGGATGCTCGTCGGCATCTCTTCGGGTGCAACGCTGGCGGCCATCGCACAGAAGCTGCCCGACCTGCCGTCGGGATCGCGCGTGCTGGGGTTCAACTACGATACCGGTGAGCGTTATCTGTCGGTGCCGGACTTCCTGCCGGAATAGGACATTAGATCAGGACCGTAGCGGCGCCCTTTGCTTCGCCCAGGAAGCCGAGCACGGACGTCGCGACCCGATCCGCAAGGCGGATATAAACGCGGCGCCGGTCGTTCGGATCGGCCACCCGCACGAAGATGGCCGCATCGGTGAGCGTCTTGATCCAGCGCAATGCCGTCGTGGCGGGGACCGCAGCCGCAATGCACAGGCTGGATATCGCAACGTCGGAGCCCTCGATCTGCGCAGCAGCAAGATCGAGGATCATGTCCCATGCGGGATCGGCAAACAGTTCGCCACCGAACAATCCGTCACGACGACGTCGCCACCGGATCATCGCACGAATGTCGCTGGCCGCAACCGGCACACTTCGACTGGGGCCGGCTCGATATCCGGTCAGATTGTCGCGGACGGCAAGTATGCCGCCATCGGCATGGTCTGCCGTAACACCAACGATTGTGCGTGCGATCCTGGCGACCTCGTCCGCAAGTTGCAGTAATCTGCGGGCATCGGCGTCACGATCGGTTTCGGCGACGCGCCCAACGCCGGGAATCGCGGCGTGGATCGCCATCACCCTGTCCGCCGGTGTCGGGTCGCACAATATTGTCGCGTAGGGCGCACCGATGTAGGCAGCGACAGGATCGAGTGTAGCCGGGGTGCAGGAAACGATGACTGCGGTCCGGCCATCACGAGCCTGTTCATTCAATTGGTCGAGCAGATGTCCTGCCAAATCGGAAAGCTCCGTGCCGAATTCGACCAGAACGAGCGAAACGCTCTGTCGATCGGCAATCGCCGCAGCTGCGCTGGCGATCGTCATCTGACGCGAAACGCGAAATCCGGATGCTTCGGCTATGGAACGGGGCAAAGCGAGGGCGATGTCACCGACAACCCATAGTTCAGGTCGCCTATCGCCGATCATCAAAGTCCATGCAATCCGGCTGAGGCCTCGCCGACCACGTGCACACTTCCAGGAAGAAGCGCAGGATCGCCCTCTACCCGCGAACCACTGCACGTATCGAAAATGCGCATATTGTCCCCGGCATCGGCAAGCGATGACGCGAGCATGGCGAGCACGGCACGTTCGGCAGCGAATTCGGCTTCGACCGTCCGGCGCGCGTCGGCAGCGCCGCGTTGATAACAGTCGCATCCATGCCCGGGACATGCCGACAGCTGGCTACTCATACAATTGCCCGCTCCGTCCGGCACCGATCACTGCATACAACTACGGCATCCGCCCCGTTGGCTTTAGCGGATGATTTTTGCAGGGGCGGACTAAAGGCCCCGAAAATCATTCCGTTAAGGCACTTGTGAGGTCATCGACTTCGCACAACGACAAGCGAACGGTCGGACTGGTCCCCTATCGAACGTTTGTTCTGGCCCCCGGCGCTAACCCCACCACAGCGCCGGGGGCCGCATTCCCCCCAAACCAGCAATCCAGCGTTCACAATCTGCTGCTATGCAGCAAATATGCAGTCCAGATGTATCGCGTATGCCGTGTTGATGGTCGGGTTGCTGCCCGGTCTGGCACAGGCGCAATCGACTCCGGCCGCCACGGCCACGCCTGCGGATGATGATGATATCGTCGTCACTGCAGAGCGATTGACCGGCAGCGTCATCAGTGACGTTCCGCCGGTGGTCGAACTCAACGAAGAGGCGGTCGCGAGCTACGGTGCCTCTTCGATCACCGAACTTCTTGCCTCGCTTGCACCGCAGACCGGCCCCGGTCGCGGGCGCGGCAGTGGCGGCCCCGTTGTCCTGCTGAATGGCCAGCGAATTTCGGGGTTCGGCGAGTTGCGCGACCTGCCGCCGGAAGCGATCAAGCGCGTGCAGATCCTGCCCGAGGAAGTCGCCCTGCAATACGGCTATTCCGCCGACCAGCGGGTGGTGAACTTCATCCTGAAAGACAATTTCCGCGCGGTCACGCTGGCGGGCGAATATGGTGGTTCCACACAGGGTGCGCGCCGGGAGGGCGAAGCCCAGGCCACGGTGGTCAGGATCGGCGAAAAAGGCCGATTGACGCTGAGCGGTGAATATGACGACTCATCACGCGTGCTGGAAAGCGACCGCAACATCATCCAGCGTGCGCCGATCTTTCCGTTTACCGACACAGGACAATATCGGACATTGTCGCCGGCATCGGACACGATCAAGCTCAACGGCGTCCTCAACCGCAAGCTGACTGATACCGTTTCGGCAACGATCAATGCCAGCTGGGAACGCGACAACAGCCAGGCCTTGCTGGGCGTACCGACCGCGACCTTGACCAGCCTGTCGGGCCAATCGGCGTTGCGCGGTTTCCTTCCCGCACTGGAGCGAAACGCAACGACCGATGCGCTGCATGGCGGCCTGACGGTCACCGGCAACATGTCCAAATGGGTGTGGACGCTGACGGGCAATTACGATCGCTCGATCTCGCGGACCAATACCGATCGCGGTGTCGATCCGGTGGCGCTCCAGGCGCTGATCGTTCCGGGATCGACCTTCGACCCATTCGGCACATCCACCCAAAGCCCGATCGGCTATCTGGCGGGCGACACCGCACGATCGCAGACCGATACGTCGAACGGTATCTATACCCTGTCGGGTCCATTGATCGATCTGCCCGCTGGTGCGGTACGAACGACATTGCGTGCCGGTTTTGCGACAACCGATCTCAGTAGCCAGGCAGTGCGGAGCGGTGTGACGCAATTGTCCGACCTGTCACGCGACGAAGCGAACGGGCGCATCAACATCGATGTGCCGTTGGCCAATGCCGATCGCGACGTGGCGGCGGCACTGGGTCGCCTGTCGATCAACGCGAACTTTGCCTATCGTCGGCTGTCGGACTTCGGCGGCCTCGTCAGTTTCGGCTATGGCCTGAACTGGCAGCCGGTTCCCGGCCTGACGTTCCTCGCCAGCGCGCTCGGCAGCGAGAATGAACCGGGTATCGCAGACCTCGGCAACCCGGTCATCGTGACGCCCGGTGTCGCGACTTATGACTTTACCCGTGGCGAAACGGTTCTCATCAACCGCACGTCGGGTGGCAATCGCGCATTGCTGACCGAGGTTCAGCGCGACACCAAGTTATCGGTCAATTACCAGCCGCCAACGCTAAAAGGGCTGACCGTTGGCGTCGATTATTTCCGGAACCGCAGCACCAACCCGGTTGCGAGCTTCCCGATCCTGACGCCGGAAGTCGAAGCCGCTTTCCCCGACCGTGTCACGCGTGACGCGTCGGGCCGGCTGACCGGCATCGACGGTCGCTCGATCAACTATGCGGCGACACGCAGTGACGTCGTTCGGGTCGGCTTCACCTTCCAGAAGGAATTCGGAACACCGGCAGGCGGGCGCGACGGACCGGGCGGCTTTGGTGGTGGCCGTGGGGGTGGCGGAGGTCCACGAGGCCCCGGCGGCGGTGGAGGCGGCCCCGGTGGCGGCGGAGGTTTCGGGCGCGGCGGCGACGGCGGACGTTGGACGGTCGCGCTGTACGACAGCATCAGATTCATGGATCAGATCCAGATACGCTCCGGACTTCCGGTCCTCGACCTGCTGGGCGGCAGCGCGACGGGCAGCAGCGGCGGCTCCGCGCGCCACAGCTTCGATCTGGATACGGGCTGGTTCTACAAGGGCCTTGGGGTCCGACTGACGGGAAGCTACCAAAGCGGATCGACTGTAATTGGATCGACGGCAGCATCAACCCTACAGTTCGGCGACCTTGCGACGTTCAACGCGAACGCCTTCCTCAACTTCGACAATCGCAAGAAGCTGGTCGAGGCGGTTCCGTTCCTGAAGGGTGCACGGCTGCGGTTCAGCGTTCAGAACATCTTTGACACGATCCGCGATGTGCGCGACGGCACCGGTGCCAATCCGTTGAGTTACCAGCCGGGTTACGTCGATCCGCGCGGGCGATTCGTGCAGATCGATTTCCGGAAGCGGTTCTAGGAAAACGACGCAAATCCGGGGATTTTCGTGCGTTACGTTCGCTAGAGTCACGGAGTGCGCGTGTTTTGTGCGAACGTAAGACACTCAAGTCCTTGTAATCACTGAATCACGCGTCCGAACACCGTAATAAAAACGGTCGTTCGTAGGCGATTTTCCGGATATTCAGCGCCACTACCGTCGCGGCGGTCAAAGAGCGGTTTGGTCGTCCACTGCAATTACTCCAGCATACTGCCTGTAGGACAGCGCAAATATCGCGCGCACGTCAGGTTCATCGAAGCCACAATGATGTTCGTCGTTTCACCGTTGATCCTGCTGCCCATTTCTGCGTGATCGAGCCGCCGGGTGCACGTCACCCAAACCGGGGAGAGAACATATGCGCGGTATCTTGGCAGTGATCCTGTTGGCGGGGACAATCGGTTCGACCGCTTTGAGTGCGGCACCGACGTCGCCCGGTTCGCCCGCAATCGCGCAAGCCGTCGGCGATGCGTCCCGACCCAAGGCGGATCGGGATGCCGACGCGCTTCGCAAACCCGCCGAGACCTTGGCGTTTTCCGGCGTGAAGCCGGGCATGGTCGTGGGCGAATTCTATCCCGGTGGCGGATATTTCACGCGGATGATCAGCGATATCGTCGGTCCGAAAGGCCATGTCTATGGCAGCGAAAACGTCGCCTGGAAGGGGCCTCCGACGACCGAATTGCCAAAGCAATTGCCCAACGTCTCGATCGAGGCCTTGCCCTTCGGCACCGTGCGCTTCCCCGTCCCCCTCGACGTCGCGTGGGTCACGCAGAACTACCACGACCTGAAGATCGCCGAATATGGCAAAGTCGATATCGCGGCCTTCAACCGCGCCGTCTTCGCGGCGCTGAAGCCTGGCGGCGTGTTCTTCGTGCTCGATCACGAAGGCCCCGCCGGTATCGACGATGCGGCGATCGCAAAGCTTCACCGCGTCGAACGTGCGCAGGTGATCCGCGAGGTAACCGCCGCAGGGTTCAAACTGGAAGCCGAGGGCAATTTCCTCCGCCAGGTCGGCGATGACCACAGCCTCTCGATCTTCGACAAGAAAATCCGGGGACATACCGATCAGTACGCCCTGAAATTCGTCAGACCGCGACGCTGACTTTCCCTTAGCTGATCGCCGCGATCTGGTAGAGGAAATCGGCAAAGCCCAAAGTCGCCTGCGGAAGGCTGGCGACCTTGGGATTGCTCGACTCGATCACATAATATTCGTCCGGTGCATGTGCGCCCGAACCATGCCCCAGGCCGAACTGGCCCGCAGGGATCGACACCGGCGGCGCCGTAAATACGGCACCCGGCCATGAACCCGCAAGCCGCGGTGTCATCGTCGCCGCGACGCCGGCCTTTTTGTACGTCGCGAGTTCGGCGCGGATGACGCGGCTGTCCTCGGCGGTTTCGGTCGGGTCGTAGCCACCCGAGACATTGACCTCGATATCGGTGAACCCGCGCTTGTCGAGGTGCGCGCGCAGCTTCTTCGTCGCCTCGGCGCGGGTCTGGTTGGGGACCAGGCGACAGTCGATCTTGGCAACCGCGCGCGCGGGCAGCACGGTCTTGCCACCGGGTCCGGTGTAGCCCGCAACCAGCCCCTCGATATTGACCGTCGGTTGCGATGCCAGCCGTTCGAGCGCCTGAGGAAATGGCAGGTCGTCGATCCAGTGCGGCACGCCCAGCATCGTCTTCATCTCGGCCTCGTTCGAATTGCGCGCATTCTCCGTGATCAGTGCCTTTTCGCGCGCCGACAGGGGCCGGACGTTTTCGAACCAGCTGTCGATCGCGGGCGTGTTGCCGTCGGCGCTGACCAACGTCTGCAACGCCTGCACCAGCCGCCAGCTCGGTGAATCGACCATCGCCTTCAGACTGGAATGAATGTCCTTTGCAGGGCCGCGTCCCCAGCGCTTGCCGCTGGCGATCAGTTCGAGTTCGATAATACCCTTGGCGCCAAGGTTGACATCGACGTTACCCTGCTTGTCCTGCCAGCCAGAGGGGATGACGATGCCTTCGCATTTCCTGAGCGCGGCGAGGACGTGGGGCTTGGTCGCGAGTTCCTTGAAATTGGGCGAGCCGATTTCCTCCTCACCCTCGGCGATCAGGACGAGATTGACCGGCAGCTTTGTCCCCGACACACGGAACGCGTGGAGCGCCGACAGGAAGGTTGCCTCCGGCCCCTTCTGGTTGATGGCACCACGCCCGACGATGACCTTGCCATAGCCGGGCTTGTCCACGATCCGCGCCTCCAGCGGCGGCGACGACCATTCGGCGGGGTCGAACTGCTTCACGTCGTACATGAAATAGATGCCCATGGTGCGCTTCGCACCGGCATCGAGCGTGGCGAACACGCCGGGGTGGCCCGATGTCGGAATGATCTCCGCCGTCTGGAAGCCTGCGTCCTTCGCCAGCGCAGCCATATATTCCGCGCCCTTTTGCATGTCGCGATTCTCGGCGGCGATCGAGGGGAGCGCGATCCATTCCTGGATGCGCTTGATCGCCGCTTCATTGCCCGCCTCGACTGCTTTAGCGAGCTTGGCCATGTCACCGCTGGCGGCGAATGCCGCACCGGGAGCTGCGAGGAGGCCCGCGCCGATTACGCCGGAAGTAAGGATGTCGCGACGAGTGGTGTGCATGGCTGATCTCCCCTGTTTGTAGGGGAGATTAAAGCGCGAGGTTGGGGGGCTGTCCAGCCCACCAAATCTTGCGCCAGCCAACAAGACCGCTTGGCTGAGCTTGTCGAAGCCCTGCCCTTTCCTTCGCTATGACAGAAGAAGGACAGCCCTTCGACAAGCTCAGGGAAGCGGTGATGTGTAGAGCGGTTCGCCTAAAACTCTAATGCGCGAGCGCCTTCACAATATCCTCAACCATCTTCTTCGCGTCGGCCAGCAGCATCATTGTCTGGTCCATGTAGAAAACGTCGTTATCGACGCCCGCATAGCCGACGCCGCCCATGCTGCGCTTGATGAAGAACACCGTCTTCGCCTTGTCCACGTCGAACACCGGCATGCCATAGATCGGCGATGACTTGTCGGTCTTCGCCGCGGGGTTCACAACGTCGTTCGCGCCGATGATGAAGGCGACATCGGTCTGAGCGAACTCTGAGTTGATGTCCTCCAGCTCGAACACCTCGTCATAGGGGACGTTGGCTTCGGCCAGCAGCACGTTCATGTGCCCCGGCATGCGGCCCGCGACGGGGTGGATAGCGTATTTGACGCTGACGCCCTCTTTCTTGAGCAGGTCGGCCATCTCGCGCAGCACGTGCTGCGCCTGCGCGACCGCCATGCCGTATCCGGGCACGATGATGACGCTGTCCGACTGCTTCATCATATAGGCCGCGTCCTCGGCCGAGCCGCGCTTCCACGGGCGCTGTTCCTTGGCCTCGCCGCCGCCGCTCGGTCCAGCCTCGGCACCGAAACCGCCTGCGATGACGCTGATGAAGCTACGG
>JBDUBD010000023.1:0-31013 GCA_040004295.1 Sphingomonadales bacterium
GGGGCCGCTATCGGTGAGAGCACCCATGCCGCCAGCGGCCCCGGCCTCCGCCGGGGCGACGGCATTTCGGGCATACTTCCCCTCACCGAGCTCCATTCCCCGCTCTTCGGGCGCGCGCTCGCCGCATCCGGCTTCGCGGTCGGCGGCGGCATCCTGTGCGATGACGACGCGACGGGCGAAGCGCTGGCGGCGGCGGCATGGCGTCTCGCAGAGCTGCACAGCTGCCCCACCATCGACCTGCGCGGTGGCTATCTCCCACATGGCTGGGATCGTGACGACGCGACCTATCTGGGCTTCGTCCGCCCGCTTGCCGCCGATGATGAAGCAGAACTGCTTGCGATTCCGCGCAAGCAGCGTGCCGAAGTGCGCCGTGCGCTGGGATATGGACTGACCGTCGATATCGGTGACCGCGACGCGCATTATCACGTCTATGCGACCAGCGTCCGCAATCTCGGCACGCCCGTGTTCCCGCGCAGCCTGTTCGCCGAAGTGCTCGATGCTTTCAGCGACGACACCGATGTGCTGACCGTGCGCCGCGACGGCGTGCCACTGGCGAGCGTGTTGTCGCTTTACCATCGCGGTGTCGTCCTGCCTTATTGGGGTGGCGGCACGGCGGATGCACGGACATGGCGCGCCAACGACATGATGTATTTCGCGCTGATGCGGCACGCGCGCGAGCGCGGCTGTACGCATTTCGACTTCGGACGGTCGAAAACGGGGACTGGGGCTGCCGCGTTCAAGCATAATTGGGGTTTCGAGGGTGTTCCGCTGGCCTATGCGTCGAAAACGGCGTCGGGCGTGGCGAAGCGCAGCGTCAATCCGCTCGATCCGAAGTATAGTTTCAAGGTGCGGCTGTGGTCGAAATTGCCGCTGCCCGTCGCCAATGCCATCGGCCCATGGATCGCGCGGGGGCTGGGGTGAGCAAAGACATTCTTTTTCTCGCGCACCGGCTGCCCTGGCCGCCCGACCGCGGCGACCGCATCCGGTCGTGGCACATGCTGGAGGCTCTGGCCAAGCTGCGTCCTGTCCACGTCATTGCGCCGCTCGATGCGGCTGGGGATGTGAAACACATCGCCCATGTCGAAACCGTCGCCGCGAGCGTTTCCACCGCAGTCCGGACCCGGTCAAAGGGGGTGGCGGTCGCACAGGCACTGCTGACGGGGCAAGCCGCGTCGGTCGCGCTGTTTGCAGTACCCGCGCTGATCCGCCGCGCCGCCGCACTGGTCGCATCGGGGCAGGTGGGTACTATCGTCGCCTTTTCGGGGCAGATGGCGCAATATGTGCCGCAGGATCGCGGGCAGGCACGTTTCATCATGGATTTCGTCGATCTGGATTCGGCCAAGTTCGCGCAACAGGGTGCGGGTGCGCGGGGCTTGTTGGGTATTGCGTTGCGCCGCGAGGCCCGGCGGCTGCTCGATTTCGAAATCGCGACGGCAAAGCGCGCCGACGCCAGTCTTTTCGTGAGCGACGCCGAAGCAACATTATTCACAAACAAAACAAACTTACCGGCACAAGTTATTGAAAATGGTGTCGATGCAGAGAAATTCTCGCCCGATGCCGTGACGCCCGTCGAGGCGCCGCACCCGCTGATCGTCTTCACCGGCCAGATGGATTACGCGCCTAATGTCGAGGCCGTGACGGGCTTCGTCCGTGATGTCCTGCCACAGCTTCCCGGTGCAACCTTCGCCATTGTCGGGCGCGGACCGACGCGCGCCGTGAAAGCGCTGGCTGGCGAGCGCGTGATCGTGACGGGCGAGGTGCCCGACACGCGGCCATGGCTGGCCGCCGCCGATGTGGTCGTCGCGCCGTTGAGTTTGGCGCGGGGCATCCAGAACAAGGTGCTCGAGGCGATGGCGATGGCGAAGCCGGTCGTTGCCTCGCCTGCCGCCGCCGAGGGGATCGATGTGGTCCGGGGCGCAGAGTTGCTGGTTGCGGATGATACTGTCGAACAGGCGCGGGTGATTGCGGCCCTGCTGGCGGACCGGGATCGTGCAAGGACCATCGGCGCAGCAGCACGTGCGCGGGTTCAGGCGCGCTACTCCTGGGAAGCGCGGCTGGCCCCGCTCGCGGGGTTGGTGGCGTGAGCGCCTCGATCGTCGCCCCGGCGGAGGCCGGGGCCGTTGGCGTCATAGGGACTTCCGCCGACACCGGCCCCGGCGTCCGCCGGGGCGACGCGGTGTGGAGACGGCCCCTCATCGCGCTTGCCCTCACAATCGCCGCCATCCTTCTACTCTTCGCCCGCGACCTCGCGGACATGACGCGGCTGTGGTGGAGCATCTCGACCTATCAGCACTGCCTCTACATCGTGCCGATCGCGGGTTGGCTGGTCTGGCTGCGGCGAAGCGAGTTGCGCGACGTCCTCCCTGCGGGCTGGATACCGGGACTTGCATTGGTCGCGGGGGCGGCCCTCCTTTGGCTGCTCGGCCAAGCGGGTGGTGTCGCACTCGTTCGCCATTTCGCGCTGGTTGCGATGGTGCAGGCCTGCGTGGTTGCGATCCTCGGCCCCGCCGCGACGCGCGCGATGCTGTTTCCAGTGTTCTACCTCATCTTTCTCGTGCCCTTCGGCGACGAGCTGACCCCGGCGATGCAGACGCTGACGGCAAAGCTCGCGATGGGGCTGCTCCACCTGACCGGTGTTCAAGCGACCATGGACGGCGTGTTCATCACGACCCGCATGGCGTGGTTCGAAGTTGCCGAGGCATGCGCAGGGGTGAAATTCCTCGTCGCCATGCTGGCCTATGGCGCGCTCGCGGCGCACGTCTGTTTTCGGTCGCCGCTGCGCCGTGCGATCTTCATAGTCGCGGCCGTGGTCGTGCCGGTGCTGGCCAATGGCGTGCGCGCTTGGGCGACGATCTATGCCGCCGAAATCGTAGGCGTCGAGGCGGCAACCGGCTTCGACCATATCGTCTATGGCTGGATCTTCTTCGCGCTGGTGATGATCGCGATCATGGGCGCGGCCTGGCCGTTTTTCGACCGCAAGCTGAGCGAGCCGTGGCTGGGCGGGCGGCATTTCTCCCCGTGGAAGCCCGTAGCGCCCGTCCTGCTCATGGCACCGCTCGCCATCGGTATTGCCGTCGCAGCGCCCGTCTGGGACGCGCTGGCGGCTGCGCGGGGCCATGTCACGTTACCTGCCCGTGTCGATCTGCCAACGGTGCCGGGATGGGCACGGGTCAGCGATGCGCCGGTGACGCCATGGCGTCCGCGCTTCGATGGGGCCGATCATCTGCTGTTCGGGCGTTATGGCGATGTGGCGGGGCAACGCGTCGATGTCGGCGTCGCGCTCTATGGCTGGCAGGGCAAGGGGCGTGAGATCGTCGCCTATGGCCAGGGGGCCGCCGACCCCGATGGTCCCTGGCGCTGGACCGTCGACCTCCCGTCGCATGATAGTGCGAAGGTCGAGCGGTTGCTGGGGCCGGGCAAGGCGGTGCGGCAGACGGCAACCTTCTGGTACGTCAGCGGCGTTAGGCAAACCGGCCGTATGGCGGTCAAGCTCGCGACCTTGCACGCCCGTCTGACCGGTAGCGACCAGAGCGCCGCCGTGCTGATCGTTTCGGCCGAGGGTGCCGGCGCCGACGAAGCGACAGCGGCGTTCCTGAAGGCGATGGCACCGACGGATGCGCGCATCATGGCGATGTTGCGCCAAGCGAAGGGACGCTAGGCGCATGTGCGGGATCGCCGGACTGTTTCATCTCTCGACACCCAAGCCCGTCGATCCGGCGCGGGTTCGCGCGATGACCGACGTCCAGGCGCACCGGGGGCCGGATGGGTCGGGCGTATGGACGGCCCAGGGCGTGGGGCTGGGCCATCGTCGCCTGTCGATCATCGACCTCGGCGGCGGCACGCAACCCATGCAGAGTGCCGAGGGTGACCTCGTGCTGACGTACAATGGTGAAATATACAATTTCAAAGAGATACGTAGCGATCTTCAAGCGCGCGGTCATCTGTTCAGGACGGATAGCGATACCGAGGTGATTCTCAGTGGCTGGCGCGAATGGGGCGCCGGTGTGCTCGACAAGCTCAACGGCATGTTCGCTTTCGCGCTGTATGATGCGCGCGGGCAGACCCTGTTCCTCGCGCGGGACCGGCTGGGCGTAAAGCCGTTGCATTATACCATGCTTGCCGATGGCAGCGTCGCCTTTGCATCCGAACTCAAGGGGTTGCTGGCAAATCCTGCGGTACGACGAGAAATCGATCCGCGCGCGATCGAAGACTATTTCGCATTCGGCTATGTGCCCGATGACAGCTGCTGGATCGCGGGCGTGCACAAACTCCCTGCCGCCAGCTATCTGCTGCTCGAACGTGGCAAGCCCGTGCCTGCGCCCGTGCAATGGTGGGACGTCGATTTCTCGAACCGCGCACGGGGGAGCGCCGCTGATCTCGAGGCGGAACTTCGCGACCGGTTGCGTCAGGCCGTAACGTCGCGGATGGTCGCCGATGTTCCGTTGGGGGCATTCCTCTCGGGCGGTGTCGATTCGTCGAGCGTCGTCGCCTTTATGGCAGAGGCTACGTCATCGCCGGTCCAGACCTGCGCAATCGGTTTCGACAGTGCGGCGCATGACGAGACGAAATATGCGCGCGCGATTGCCCAGCGTTTTGCGACCGACCACCGCGAGCGGATCGTTGCGGCAGACGATTATGCCGCGGCGGACGCAATCGCGCGCATGTTCGACGAACCTTTCGCCGATGCCTCGGCGCTCGGCACATGGCGTGTCGCGCAACTGGCCCGCGAGACGGTTACGGTTGCGTTGTCGGGGGATGGCGCGGACGAGATCTTCGCCGGATACCGTCGCTACAGCTTTCAGCATGCAGAAGAGCGTGTCCGTGGGCTAATGCCCGCCGGGTGGCGCGCACCTGTCTTCGGCGGTCTCGCGCGGGCTTGGCCCAAGGCGGACTGGGCACCGCAGATGTTTCGCGCCAAATCGACCTTCGCCGCGCTCGCGCTCGATGGCGGGCAGGCCTATGCGCGCAGTGTCGGCGTCACGCCGCCCGAGGAGCGCGCCGCGCTGTTCAGCGATGGTCTGAAGCGCAGTCTGGGCGGTCACCGTGCCGAAGACCGCTACGTAACGGCGATGACCAATGCCCCCGTGCGCGATCCGCTCGCCCGGGCGCAATATGCAGACCTCAAGATCTGGCTGCCGGGCGACATCCTGACCAAGGTCGATCGTACGAGCATGGCGGTCGGCCTGGAGGCACGTGAACCGCTGCTCGATTATCGCCTTGTCGAGTTCGCGGCGACGCTTCCGGTTTCGCTGCGCCTGCGCGGAACGACCGGTAAGTGGTTGATGAAGAAAGCTATGCGTGGCGTGTTGCCCGACGACATCCTTTATCGCCGCAAGATGGGTTTCGTGACGCCGGTGTCGGCGTGGTTCCGCGGGCCACTGTCGGGCGAGGCGCGGCGGCTCGCGCGGCTGGCCGACACCGGCTGGTTCGATCGTGCCACGCTGGAGCGTGTCGCCGAGGAGCATATCGCCGGGCGTCGCGACCATGGGCGGCTGCTGTGGCAACTCGCGATGTTCGAAAAGGCGCTGGCGCTGCTCGCCTAATAATCGGCGCGCATGAAGTAGAGGCCGTCGGGTGGGGCGTTGAGGCCTAGCGCGTTACGGTCTTTCGCTTCCAGCGCAGCCTCCAGGTCGTCGGCAGACCATTTTCCGTGCCCGACCAGCGACAGGCACCCGACCATCGACCGCACCTGATGATGCAGGAACGACCGGGCGCTTGCGTTGACGCGAATGGTGCTGCCATCCTGCGTCACGTCGAGCCGGTCGAGGGTCTTGACCGGCGACTCCGCCTGGCAATGGATCGACCGGAATGTCGTAAAATCGTGATGCCCGACCAGCCGTTGGGCGGCGTCGTGCATTGCTCCTGAATCAAGCGGCTTCCTGATCCGCCATGCGAGGCCGTTCTGGAATGTCAGAGGCGGCCTGCGATTGATGATGATATATTCATAGTGCCGTGCAACACACGAGAAACGCGCGTGAAAATTGTCAGGAACGATGCTGCAATCGAGGATGCAAACGGGCGCAGGCAGCAGGCAGGCGTTGATGCCCTCCATCAGGCGGAACGGCGTTATCGTCCGCGCGATATCGACATGCGCGACCATCGCGCGGCCATGGACACCGGCATCGGTCCGGCCCGCCGCGTGCAGCACCACCTTTTCGTCGAACAGTTTCGCGACGGCATCCTCGATCGCGGCCTGAACCGTCGGTCCATGGGGTTGCCGCTGCCAGCCCATGAACGGGCGGCCGTCGAACTCGATCGTCAGGCGAAAGCGCGTCACGCCAGGACCGTGCCCTTGGAGATCGGAAAACCGCGTAGCAGGTCGGCAACCGGCATCGCCGCCTTGCCCGCGCGCTGGACGATGCGTGGCCTGATCGCACCGGGATTGCAGGCGATGGTGAGCGCATCGTCGATCACTGTGCCGGGTTTGCCGCCCGCGCCGATCAACGCCTCGGCTTCCAGAATGCGAAAGCGTTCACCCTCCAGTTCGAAGAATGCGCCGGGTGCGGGGGCGAAGGCCCGGATCTGGCGGATGATCTGCGGCGCGGAGATCAGGAAATCGAGCCGGGCTTCGGCCTTGTCGATCTTTGGCGCATAGGTCGCGCCCTCGTCGGGTTGCGTTACGGGCGGATAGGCCGCGAGGTCGCCCAGCACCTTGACCAGCAACGCCGCACCGGACCTTGCCAGTTCGCTCGTCAGCGCGCCCGCCGTCTTGTCGGCCATGTCGGTCTCGACCTTCGCCAGCATTGGCCCGGTATCGAGCCCGGCTTCCATCTGCATGATCGTGACACCCGTGACGCTGTCCCCGGCCAGGATCGCGCGCTGCACGGGCGCGGCACCCCGCCAGCGCGGCAGCAGTGAGCCATGGACATTGATGCAGCCATGGCGGGGTGCATCGAGGATCGGCTGCGGCAGGATCAGGCCATAGGCGGCAACCACCGCGACATCGGCGTCGAGCGCCGCAAACGCCGCCTGGTCTGCGGGATCACGCAACCGGGCAGGGTGACGGACCTCTATCCCCAATGCCTCTGCACGAAGATGCACGGGCGTTGGGGATAGTGCCTTGCCGCGACCGGCCCGGCGGGGTGGCTGGGTATAGGCGCAGATGACGTCATGACCGCACGCCACCAGCGCGTCGAGGCTCGGCACGGCGAAGTCGGGAGTTCCCATGAAGACGATGCGCATGACGCGCGCTTAGCGGTGCCACGCACTTTCGTCACCCCGGCGTAGGCCGGGGCCTATACGCAAACCCATACGAGTTATCCTCTCGAAAGGTGTCTAGGCCCCGGCCTGCGCCGGGGTGACGGTACTCGTATTGCTCGCTATCCACTGCGTCATGGCCTCACCCGAAATCGAAGCGCTCGCGTCCGCACTGGCCAAGCTGCCCGGACTGGGGCCGCGCTCTGCGCGTCGGGCGGTGCTTTACCTGCTCAAGAAGCGCGAAGGGGCGCTGGTACCGCTGCGCCGCGCGCTGGAGGCGGTCGATGAACGCCTCGCCGAATGCCATATCTGCGGCAATATCGACACGTCGGACCCCTGCGCCGTGTGCGCCGATCCGCGCCGCGACGACCGGAGCATCGCCGTGGTCGAGGAGGTCGCGGACCTGTGGGCGCTGGAACGGTCGCGGCTGTTTCCCGGACGGTTCCACGTTTTGGGTGGCCGACTGTCGGCACTCGATGGTGTCCGTCCGGAAGACCTGACCATCGACCGCCTCGTCGCGCGCGTTGAAAAGGGCGGTGTTGATGAAGTCGTGCTTGCGATGAACGCGACGCTCGAGGGGCAGACGACCGCGCATTACATCGCCGACCGGCTTGAAGGCTTTCCCGTGCGTCTGACCCAACTCGCGCATGGCTTGCCCGTCGGGGGCGAACTCGATTATCTTGACGATGGCACGCTGGCGCAGGCGTTGAGGGCACGTCGGCCAGTTGGCTGAAATCAGCCGTTGGCCAGTTGGCCGACATCAGGGAGTCCATCATGGGCGTGACAGGTATCGGCGGCATTTTCTTCCGCGCGAACGACCCGAAGGCTCTCAGCCAGTGGTATGCCGAGCATCTGGGCGTCGGCGACGGTGAATGGGGGCTGTGGCATCAAGAGGCCGGAATGAGCGTGTTTTCTCCCTTTACGGCCACGACCGATTATTTCCCTGCGGACAAGCAGTGGATGCTCAACCTGCGCGTCGAGGAACTCGACGAATTGCTCGTAAAACTGCGTGCGGCGGGGATCGACGTGATCACCAAGCCCGAGTGGAATTCGCCCGAAACGGGCAACTTCGCGCGCATCCATGATCCCGAGGGCAATGCGATCGAACTTTGGGAGCCCGCGGCAAAGGGTTGAAACCGACGCCCCGGCCGTCCTATCTGCACATCATGGCCATTCGCCCAATTCTTGAAGCGCCCGACCCGCGCCTGCGCGTCATCTCGAAACCCGTCGAGACGATCGACGACGATCTGCGCGTGCTCGTCGCCGACATGTTCGAAACCATGTACGACGCGCCGGGTATCGGTCTTGCCGCGGTCCAGGTCGGGGTGCCGCTGCGTGTACTGGTGATCGACCTGCAGGAGCAGGAAGAGGCGAGCGGAGAGGGGGAGGAGGGCGAGGAACCCAGGTGGATCCGCGACCCGCGCGTCTTCATCAATCCCGAAATCCTCGATCCGTCGGACGACCTGACCCGTTACAACGAGGGCTGCCTGTCGGTGCCCGACCAATATGCCGAGGTCGATCGCCCTGCGACATGCCGCGCGCGTTGGATGGACCTCGATGGCAACACCCATGAGGAGGCGATCGAGGGCATGCTCGCAACCTGCCTCCAGCACGAGATGGACCACCTCGAGGGCATATTGTTCATCGACCATCTGTCGCGCCTGAAGCGTGACATGATCCTCAAGCGGCTGGCGAAACTCAAAAAAGCGGCCTGAGGCTTCGAAATCGGCATTAGGTAGCAAGCGCAGAAAGTTTCCGAGGGCCAAAAAGCGTGTCTCCCGCTAATTTCGGGGCATGGCCCGTTCGCATGTCGTTTCCGGTTTAGAGCGCCGTTATGCCCGGTTGCTGGGCGCGCAGCTAAAGCGCCAGCACCCGTCTGCCTTTGTCGAGTCCGATCTTGCCAGCATCGCGCGCGTCATTCGCATGTTCGACCCCGATTGGGACCGTGAGAGCGTAGAGCCGGTTGCGCCGCGCTCGCCACGCGTGTGGGGACAACGCGGGAGAGGCGTCCGCGCCGCCATGCGCGTGCTGCAAGAGGCCGATATACCGTTGTCACCCTTTGAAATCGCCCACGCGGCGTTCGCTGCCAGCGGGCTTCCCATGCCGCCGAAACGAACGATCATGCTGTCGGGCGCGGACCTGATCTATTCGCTGCGCCGCCATTTCGGTGAGCGGTTGGCTGTGATCGAGGGGCAGCCTTGCCGCTACTTCGTTACGCCGCCCGCTGCCAATAGCCCGCCCACTGGCGGCTCTGGCGCGATGCCATTGACGCACTCGCGAGCATCATCATCTGGCTACCGTTAGGAGCGCGGCGGTTATCTTCGCGCCACGATGCTTCGCCCGCATAGGCATTCAGATACGGACCCGCGATGTGGTGGTGTGTCCCGACTTCCATCCGACGAAGGCGGCTGAAATAGCTTTCGGCCTGATTGGTGCAGACGCCTTCGTCCATGAACGCGACCGAGTGATTGACGCGGTGCGTATCCCAACCGGCGTGCAGGGCATCCCAACCCGAACCTTCATCGGCATAAATCGTGGCGAGCGTACCGACGTGATCGCGGACGAACGGGACCGCATCACCTTCGTTGCGCACGATGAACGGTAGCGAGCGCCCGCCACGTTCGCGCATGATGACGACGCACTGGCGCTTGCCCGACGTGTTCGCTTTCAGGCGACGGTCCTTGCGGTCCTCCTTGCGGTTTTCAGGCTTCACATGCCCGCCGAAATAGCCGCCGTCGATTTCGACGATGCCGTTCAACTGGCGGTTGACCTGTTCGCCCGCCATCGCTTCGCGTAGCTTCTGACAAAGGACGTAAGCAGTCTTGTATTGGCAATCGAGATCGCGGCTGATCTGGAGCGCGGACACGCCCTTGGCACCGTTTACGAACAACACGATTGCTGCCAGCAAGTCAGTAAATGTCAGCTTGCGACCGGCGAACAGTGTGCCGCTGGTCACGCTGAATTGATGACCGCACGCCTTGCACTGGAACTTGCGGCGGGTGGGGATGCTATAGGCATCGAAACAGCCGCAACGCGGGCAAGTCGCGTCGCCTTCGGTGTCCGCCCAGCGCAGTGAGCAAAACAGGTCGTAAGCCTTGTCCTCGCCCATCTGATAAACGGACTTCAGGCTGATCGTGCGAGCCTTGGAGGAAAGGAGGAAGTGCTGTGCCATGTCGTATCCGTTAGTTTCTATAACGGATATGTAAGGTATTAGGCTAACGCTTGCAATAGGAAACATAACATTTATGTTAGGTTTAGCACGAAAGGACACGACATGGCTGCAACGAGCGCCGACTTCGCCGACAGGGCAAAGCGGTATCTGAAATCGGAACTTAAACGCGCGGGCGTAGGATACAAAGAGCTGGCCGAACGCCTGACAGCAATGGGATTGCCAGAATCGGAAGGGTCCATCACGGTCAAGATTAACCGGGGGGCGTTTCCAGCATGGTTTCTGATCGCCGCAATGGAATCTATCGGAGCGTCGTCATTGCGGCTTTCGGATGGCTAAGCGTAGCCGCCAGCAATCCACCAAAAGAAGCAACACAGGCCAATAACACTGGTCCCCAGCGCGAAATAAGCAACGCCGCGAACACGGTCGCGTCCGCGATCACCGAGGCCGCAAAACCCCCTGAAAAGGATGGGGGCTGCAACGAGGGACAAGACGAACGCCACAGCGACCTTTGCGCCCAATGGAAGGCTGCGGACGCAGCGCGCGAAGCTGCGGACTATTCCTTTTGGACTCTGCTTATCAGCGCCGTCGGCACCAGCCTTCTCATTTGGACTCTCTGGGAAACTAGAGAAACGTCGCGGCGCGAGCTGCGGGCTTATTTGATGGTCGATACAATTTCGGCGTCCATGGAGGATGATGGATTTGTCGCCACCCTGCGTTGGCTGAATTGCGGCCAGACGCCAGCGCACATCGTCAGGGTCGCTATCAAACTGGACATCGGTCGCGTGCCGAACTTCAAAACTCTTTCCCCGCTCCAAGACGGAAGCACGCATCTCGGATCGGGGAAAGGCTTTAAGAGTATTCAGTCCTTGTCCGTGTTCGAGTTTCACGGGCACACTGCGTCTGACGAACAGATTTGGCTTTACGCCCGCGTTACCTATGCGGACATATTCGGGCGGTCGCACAAAACCGATGTTTGCCTTCAATACGCCGGAGGCTCGGAGTTCCAAGCGGGGCCGTGTAACAACGTGGCCACCTAACCCCAGCGCAATTGCGAGGGCCGCACTAATCACGCGCCGTCCCCCGACTTTCTGCGCTTGCTACCTAATGCCGTTCGAAATTACTTTCCTACAGCAAGTGTTCTGGCTACGTTCCGGCCCATGGCCTGTATCGATAATTATCCCGACGACGGGACGGGATTCCCCCACGCGTTTTGGTGTGACCCTTGTGTGAACTTTCACGCAAAGCCGTGCCATGAATGAAGCAATCCTCCTCGGTGTTCTGGGGCTGGCGATGGGAGCCGTTCTCGGCTGGCTATTGGGGAGCCGGAGCGGCGCGGGCGTGAAAGCGGAGCTTGCAGCGTCGCGGGTCCGTGCCGACCAGGCGGAGTTACTTCGCAAGGCGCTGGATGAAGTCGAACGCGAGCGCGAGGCCGCCAATGCGACGATCGCTGGCCTGCGTGCCGACCACAGTGCGCGGGCCGAATCGTTCGAGGCCCAGCTGAGGCAGCTGACCGAGGCGAAGGATGCGCTGGGTGCTCAGTTCGCCGAGACGGCGGCAAAACTGCTCGACACCGCACAGCGCCAGTTCCTCGAACGCGCCGACGAGCGGTTCAAGCAATCCGAAGCGACGACGGGGCAGGGGCTGAAGGCCTTGCTCGCCCCCGTGACCGAGCGGCTCCAGCGCTATGAAGAAGGGGTCGCCAAGGTAGAGGCCGAGCGGCGCGACGCCTTCGGGGAACTCAAGGGCCAGATCGAGGCGATGCGCGTCGGTACCGAGCGGGTGTCGGGCGAGGCGGCAAAACTCGTCAATGCGCTCCGCAACGCGCCCAAGGCGCGCGGGCGCTGGGGCGAGCAGCAGCTGCGAAATGTTCTCGAAAGCTGCGGCCTGTCCGAATATGCCGATTTCCAGACCGAGGTCAGCGTGGCGGACGGCGATGGCGGGCGTCTGCGTCCCGATGTGGTGATCCGTGTGCCTGGGGGGCAGAGCCTGGTGATCGACGCCAAGGTCTCGCTCAACGCCTATCAGGACGCGTTCGGCGCAGTGGACGAGGGCGAACGGCAGGCGCACCTGACCGCGCATACGACGTCGATGCGCAACCACATCAACGCGCTCGGCAACAAGAGCTATTGGGGGCAATTCGCCGATGCGCCGGATTATGTGATCATGTTCGTGCCGGGGGAACACTTCCTCGCGGCGGCACTCGAACACGATCACAATCTATGGGACTTTGCGTTCGAAAAGAAAGTGTTGCTGGCGACCCCTACAAATCTGATCGCAATCGCGCGGACGGTGTCGGCGGTGTGGCGACAGGAAAAGCTGGCGGGGCAGGCACGCGAAATCGCCGAACTCGGCAAGGAGCTTTACGCGCGCCTTGCTACTATGGGTGCCCACGTGGGGCGGCTGGGCAAGAATCTCGACACCGCAGTGGGTGCGTACAACGCCTTTGTCGGCAGCCTCGAAAGCAACGTCCTAACCCAGGCGAAGCGGTTCGAGGCGCTGAACATCGACACCGGCGGCAAGCTGATCGAACCGCTTCCCGTCGTGGAACAGGCGACGCGGCCGATGGTGAAACTGGTTTCGTCTACGGAGAGTGTTTAGTCTACGACGCCAGCACCCAGACCGACTTCGTCGGCGATCTCGAGTGACCTTGCGAGTACGACACGCTCGTCCTCGGTCAGATAGGGGTTCCAGACGTCGAGGATCAGCACGGCCCGGACCTGACCCGTAGGGTTCGTAGCCTCGTGTTCGATAGTGTCGTCGAATGCGATCGCTTCGCCCTCGCGCCATGCGCGGGTTTCTCCACCCACGCGGAATTGACATCCTTCGGGAACGATCAGCGGCAAGTGTATGATTGCGCGGAGATTTGTAACGCCCGTATGCGGCGGGATATGCGCGCCGGGCTGGAGGATCGAGAAGAACACATTGGGCATGCGGCCCGGCAGATCGACCAGTGGCACCTCACCCAGCGCGGCAACCGTTTTGGGGCAGCGCTTATGGGCTTCGGCGACCGGCTTGCCGTAATGCCACAAATAATAGGCACTCCATGCGGTTTGCCCGTCAAGCGGCGTCCATTTGTTCTCGGGCGTCCCCGGCGATTGCTGGACATAGGGCGCAAAGCCCGGCGCGCCCGTTTCGAGCAGATCGACCAGTTCGGCCCGTATCGCGTCGGTATGGGCCTCGAACGCAGCCAGCCAAGGAAAAAGGCTACGCTCGAAATACTCGTCTGCCGGAAGGAAGGGCACATGCACGCCGGCGCACTCGTTGACGTATATACGGCGCTTGCCGAGCATCGCATCGACGCAGGCATCAACCCGCCGCAGGCTGCCCGCCGCCGCCGACCGGGCATCGACGAGACCAGCGTCCATCGCGGCCGACAACCGGTCGAGGCGTGTGCTAACGAAAGTGCGCGCATGGGCAAGGACATCGTCGATCCCGCCTCCCCGTGTCGCGGGTGCATAGTTGATGACGGCCTGCCACGTCTGCATCGCATCGACGTCTTCGCCGCGTCGCTCATGCAGTTCGCCCTTGCGGACCAAGGCCGTGAAGGTCGTCGGGTCAATCGACAGGGCCTTGTCGAGCGCCTTCCGCTCCTCGAAGTCGTCAGGCACTGCGCGCCAGGCGCGGGCGAGGTTGACCCACAATATCGGCGCATTGGGATCGACGACGGTCGCGCGCGCGTAGAACTCGATTGCGCGCCGGGCATTGCCGCTATTGAGCGCAATCACGCCGAGCGAATTGAGTGCGGCCGCATTGTTCGGCGCGATCTTCAGAACCTGCGCATAAAGCGCCTCTGCGCGGGCAGGGTTGCCGCCCTGTTGCGCGGCGGCGGCCTCCGCCATCAGGTTCGGGATCGCCCCTTCGTTCATCGCAGCTTATCCGCCCCGCCGTTGTTGGTTGAGCACTTCATAGGCCATCACGCCGCAGGCGACAGCGGCATTCAGACTGTCAGCCTTGCCGCGCATCGGCATTTTGACCAGCAGGTCGCACTCCGCCTCATAGGCGGGGGGCAATCCTTGAGCCTCGTTGCCGACAAGGATGAACGTCGGTGCGGCATAGCGCGGTGTTTGATAGTCGATGTCGGTATTCAGGCTGGTGCCGACCAGTTGGCCGGGGCCGGTGCGCAGCCACGCCATGAACTCCGGCCACGCCGCCGTGGTCACCGACTGGGTAAAGATGGCGCCCATGCTTGCGCGCACCGCCTCGACCGAAAAGGCATCAGTGCAATCGTCGATCAGGATCAGCCCGCCCGCGCCAACCGCATCGCCGGTACGCAGGATCGTCCCGAGATTGCCGGGATCTCGCAACGCCTGCGCCACGATCCAGATACCGGACCGGGCGCGGTCGAGTTCGGAAAGCGGCATCGACAGTTCGCGATAAACGCCGACGACACTGCCGGGATTATCCTTGCCGCTCAGTTTCGACAAAATGTCGGCACTGGTAACGAACGTCTCGTCAGCAACCGCCTCCAGCCGCTGCACCAGCGGGTGCGCAGCACTGTCGGGCGTTCGCCACAGCATCTCTGGTGCGATGCCCGCGTCGAGCGCCTCGGTCAGGATACGCAGGCCCTCGGCCAGGAACATTCCCGATTCACGCCGGTGTTTTTTTTCGCGAAGGCCGCGGACCTGTTTGACGAGCGGATTTGAAAAGCCCGTGATCTCACGCGGCATGGAAGGCCGTCACTCTTCGCCGAACTTGTTCTCGACGAGTTCAGCCAGTGCCAGCACGGCCTGCTCGGCGCCTTCACCCGAGGCGCTGATGGTGACCGAATCGCCGATGGCCGCGCCCAGCATCATCAGCCCCATGATCGAGGTTCCGACCACGCGCGCACCGTCCTTTTCAACCTCGACCCGCGCGGGCAACGTGCTGGCAAGCGTCACGAACTTCGCGCTGGCCCGGGCATGTAGCCCCCGCTTGTTGACGATCTCTACGGTGCGTGAGGTTGCGTCGCTCATGCTGCCTGTTCTCCCAGCACCTCGGACGCGACGGTGATATATTTGCGCCCCGCCTCGCGCGCTGCCGCCACGGCGTCGCGAACATTCATCGTGCGGCGGGCGCCCTCGAGCCGGATCAGCATTGGCAGGTTTATTCCGGCGATAACCTCGACCGTTCCCGGTCGCATCAGCGAGATCGCCATGTTGGAGGGCGTTCCGCCAAACAGGTCGGTCAACACCACCACGCCGCGACCGCTGTCGACGTCCTCGATCGCCTTGGCGATGTCGGCGCGGCGGACTTCCATGTCGTCATCGGGACCGATGGCGATCGCCGCAACCGCGCGCTGCGGCCCCACGACATGTTCCATCGCAGTGACAAATTCGGTGGCAAGTCCACCATGTGTCACCAGCACAAGACCGATCATTGCTGTTCCACCGTCCCGTCGCTGCCCCCGTGCGCAACCGCCCGATCTCGCTCGCCCTCTGTCGAATTATCGGGGCTGCGGGTCAAATCGCGGTGATCGACCGTGGGCGAAAATCCCGCGTCGCGCAACCGCCGAGAAACGCGGTCTGCTGCATGGACGCTCCGATGGCGCCCGCCGGTGCAGCCAAAGGCGATCGTTACATAGGATTTTCCTTCCTCTGCGTATCGCGGGAGAAGCGTGACCAGCAGATCTTCGATTCGTGACATGGCGTCCGGGTACGCCGTGTCGGCCGCTATGTACTCGGCGACATCGCTTTCCAGGCCGCTCTTTGGTTTCAGCTCGCCGATCCAGTGTGGATTGCGCAAGAATCGCATGTCGAACACCAGATCGGCGTTGCGCGGAATTCCGCGGGCAAAGCCGAACGACATGACCGAGACGGTCGTTGTGCTTCCGTCGCTGCCGCCGAACCGGGCACGGACGTCTGCCTTCAACTGGTTGGCGTTGAATGTCGTCGTGTCGAGAACGTGATCCGCCAGACTGCGCAACGGCGCCATCAATTCCCTCTCGCGCGAAATGCCATCGACCGCCGGGCGGTCGAGCGCGAGTGGATGGCGTCGGCGCGTCTCGGAAAAGCGACGTTCGAGCTCGGCGCCGCTGCAATCGAGGAACAGGGTAGCGATTTCGGCACCACCTTTTCGGATCGATTCGATGCGCTCGACAATTGCGCGGGCCTCGAATCCGCGTGTCCGGCTGTCGATACCGAAGGCCAGTGGACGGGCGTCGCTTGCGCCCATCGGAATGTCGGTTGCCAGCAACCGGTCGATCAGGACGAGTGGCAGGTTATCGACGACCTCCCAGCCCATGTCTTCCAGCGTGTCGAGCGCGGTGGATTTTCCAGCGCCGGACATACCCGTCACAATCAGGATGCGCGTTGGACGTGGCCCGCTCATACAGCTTTTTCCATCCGAGCAAGCGCGAGTTCAACCTTTATGGGCGCCGAAGAATCGCGTCCTTCAAGAAGCACCAGCGGTACTTCGACGCCAAGCAAGAGACGGGCCTGACCGGGTTCGGGAAGTCGGGCGGGGGGTTCGCCCAACGACACGAGGAGCGCAACAGAAGCCGATGTGACATGCGCCATATCGACAATGCCCAATTCTCGAACTTCGATCTTGCCCGCGATCGTCGCAGGTGGCGATGCGACTAGGTGGCCGTCCTGTCGCTGGAGAAAAGTGTAGTCGTCGCTGACCAGTTTTGCGCCCCGATCGATCAGCCGAAGCGCCAGATCCGATTTGCCCGAGCCCGACGCCCCTTCGATCAGCACACCCGATCCGTGGATTAGTACGCACGTGGCATGCATCGTTTCGGAAGAGAGCGAGGGCATCGACGCGCTTTAACCGCCGCTCAGGCGACGGGCAATCGGATGACGAACCGCGCACCCGTATTCGTCGGGGAATCCTCGACCGCGATTTTCCCGCCCATCGCATCGACGATTGTGCGGGCAATGGCGAGGCCAAGGCCGGAGTGACGCGCAAAGTGAAGGTCGGGCCGCTCGCTGTGAAAACGCCGAAAAATGGCTTCGCGTCGATCGGCGGGTACTCCGGGGCCGTCATCATCAATAAAGATGCTGACTTCCGAGTCGCTCGTGGTCGCGCTGACGCGAACCGTGTCACCGGATTTGGAAAACGAAAGCGCATTGTCGATCAAGTTCTCGACAGCGCGAACAAGGCGAGGTTCGTCGCCGAGAACGTTCAAACGACCGTGGGTAGGCGTAAGAGTGACCGTGGGAACTCCGACAGAATGGCGCAAGTCGCGTGCCGCCACGATTGTCGCGAGCATTTTGGCAATGTCGATTGTTTCGAATTTGGTCCGTGAAAGCTCGCTGTCGAGCCGCGACAATTCCGCGATATCGGTGATTGAACGATCAAGACGCCGCACGTCTTCGGCGAGGATGGCATGAAGCTGTGCAGTGATGGCAGGGTCGGACGTCTTGCCGAGGCTTTCGACCGCAGAGGACATGGACGCAAGCGGATTTTTCAGTTCATGCACAACATCGGCGGCAAACGCTTCGGTGGCGTCGATTCGTTCACGCAGCGCCTGCGTCATGTCGGATACGGCGCGGGCAAGCATGCCGATCTCATCACTGCGTTCGGGTAGCCGCGGGACGATGACCTCACGTGCTCGACCCAGACGCACACGATGCGCTGCAACTGCCAGCGTCCTGAGCGGTCGAACGATCGTCCGCGCAAGAAAAAGCGACAGCAGGATCGACAGTGCCAGCGTCACCAGAATTATCATTACGAGGCGAAAACGTTCCGCCCTAACAAGTCGCGTCACGTCGCGCGCGTTGCTGATACTCAATATGAAGAGCGACCGCTCGGCATTAACGGCCGTGGCCGCTGCGATCATGTACGTTCTGTCGCTTGCCAAACGCACGCGTGATGCCACCGTCGCACCGGAAAGGACACTTTCGAGTTCGGGCCAGTCCTGCGCGCGCTCGCCGGCGTCGACAAATGGCGGAGGCACGGCAGCGCCGACGATGCGTTCGGCCAGCCGATCGACATATCTTGCGCCTTCATTGTCCCATGGCTCGTCGGCTCGGGCGTCGCCGCTGTACGTTGCAGGGCCTTCGTCCCAACTGTCCAGTAGCTGCTTTCCCTTAGAGTCGTACAACCGCAACCGACCACCAGATCGCTTGCCCAGCGTAACAATCAGTGCCGGTCGGGCTCGACGCGGTGCCGCGTTCAGCGCGGCTGCGGCGATTTGGGCTTCGCCTTCCGCTTGCGCTCGCCGTTCTTCGATAAGCCGGACACGGAAATTATCGAGATAAAACAGACTACCTGCCAGCAGAACCAACACGAGGAGATTTACCGCCAGAATACGGCGCGTGAGCGATCCGCGCCCTCGCCATAGCGCGGTACTCTCAGCCTTCGGCAAAGCGGTATCCCGCCCCGTAAAGCGTATCGATGGCATCGAAGTTATCGTCGACCGCTTTGAATTTGCGGCGGATGCGCTTGATGTGACTGTCGATCGTCCTGTCATCGACGTAGACATCGTCCTGATAAGCGACGTCAAGCAACTGATTACGGCTCTTTACGACGTCAGGCCGTGCCGCCAGAGCTTCGATGATAAGGAATTCCGTGACGGTAAGCGCCACCTCGCGACCGTCCCAGTGAACGCGGTGGCGTTGCGGATCCATCGCCAGCCGCCCGCGAACGATCGGCTCGCCGCCGGTTTCACCGGAACCGCCAACTGATTCACGGACGAGTTCGACCCGACGCAGAATCGCACGTATTCTGGCGATCAGCAGCCTCTGCGAGAACGGCTTGGTAACATAGTCGTCTGCTCCGGCCGCAAGTCCTAGCGCCTCGTCGATCTCCTGATCTTTCGATGTCAGAAGGATCACGGGGAGCGTGGAAACTTCTCGCAAGCGACGCAGCAGCTCCAAACCATCAAGGCGCGGCATCTTGATGTCGCACACGACAAGGTCCGGAGGGTTGTCGATCAGCGCCTTCAGCGCAATCTCGCCGTCGGTATAAACGCGCGTCAGAAAGCCCTCGGCTTGCAGGGCGACTGCGACAGAGGTCAATATGTTGCGGTCGTCGTCGACCAAAGCGATGGTAGCGGTCATTGTTGCAATCTTGGTCCCAGGTCGTGGCATAGGCAAGGTTCGCGATAGCGGAAAGCATACGTGTGTTTCCTGTCGCTCGCCGTAACACTGACACCGATATCATTGCCGCGAAATGCTAAAACGTCCCAATTTGCAGAGCAAAACAGGCGACTGTTTGCCTTGCACTTCTTTCCTCTGCCGCGCATGACAATTGAATAATGGATGCATTTTTACAGGCGGACGACGTGACGACACCCACATTTGATCTTGCCAGGCAGGGCATAACCACGGCTGCAAATTTGCACTGGAATCTCATTACCGCGCCGCTGGTCGAACATGCACTTAAGCGCGGCGAAGGTGTGCTGGCGAAGGACGGTCCACTGGTCGTCGAAACGGGTAAGCACACGGGTCGCAGCGCCAACGACAAGTTCATTGTTCGCGATTCCACCACCGAAGACACGATTTGGTGGGGCAAAACCAACAAGGGCATGACGCCCGAGCATTTCGCGGTGTTGAAAGCCGATTTCATGAAAGCGCTGGCTGAGAAGGACACGCTGTTCATTCAGGATTTGTTCGGTGGGTCGCAGCCGGAACACCGTGTCAACGTGCGCGTCATCAATGAATTCGCGTGGCATAGCCTGTTCATCCGCACGCTGCTGGTTCGGCCCGAGGAATCGGCACTCGCCGATTTCATACCCGAGTTCACGATCATCGATCTGCCCAGCTTTCGTGCCGATCCTGCGCGCCATGGCAGCCGTAGCGAAACCATCATCGCCGTGAACTTCACCGAGAAGCTGATCCTGATCGGTGGGACGGCCTATGCTGGCGAAATGAAGAAGTCGGTGTTCGGCATTCTCAACTACAAGCTGCCGGTTGAGGGCATCATGCCAATGCATTGTTCGGCAAACATTGGCCCGAATGGCGACACGGCCGTCTTCTTCGGTCTGTCGGGCACCGGCAAGACGACGCTCAGCGCAGACGCATCGCGGACGCTCATCGGTGATGACGAACATGGCTGGTCGGACACTGCGGTCTTCAACTTCGAAGGCGGCTGCTACGCCAAGATGATCCGTCTTTCGGCCGAGGCCGAGCCAGAGATTTTTGCGACATCGAAGCGCTTTGGCACGGTCCTCGAAAATGTAGTGATCGACCCCGAAACGCGCGAACTTGATTTTGACGATGCCTCGCTGGCCGAGAACAGCCGTGGATCGTATCCGATCGATTTCATTCCCAACGCGAGCGCCGACAATCTGGGGCCGGTTCCCAAGACTGTGATCATGCTTACCGCTGACGCATATGGCGTACTGCCGCCAATTGCTCGCCTGACCCCGGATCAGGCAATGTACCACTTCCTCTCAGGCTACACGGCTCGTGTCGCGGGCACGGAAATCGGCGTTACTGAGCCGCAGGCAACATTTTCGACATGCTTTGGCGCGCCGTTCATGCCGCGTCATCCGAGCATCTACGGCAATCTGCTAAAGGAGCGCATTGCCAAGGGCGGCGTGACATGCTGGCTGGTCAACACCGGATGGACCGGCGGCAAGGCGACGATGCCCGGAATCAAGCGCATGCCGATCAAGGCGACCCGAGCGCTGCTCAACGCAGCACTGGACGGCAGCCTGAACAACGCCGAGTTCCGCACCGATCCTAATTTCGGGTTCCAGGTTCCGGTCAGTGTTACGGGCGTCGATAGCGGCATCCTCGATCCGCGCGGAGCATGGGGCAACAAGGCGGACTATGACGCGACGGCGGCAAAGCTGGTCGGCGAGTTCATCGATAACTTCACCCAATTCGAAGAGCATGTCGACGAGGGTGTCCGCCAATCGGCGCCGCACCTCGAAGCCGCCTAACACGCCCGGAAACGTCCGGGCTGAAATTGCAAAGCCCGGACGATGATCAACTACACGCCAAGACTGTTCGAAACCGATGCGGATATCCGCCGCATCGGCAACGGCTTGCTGGACTGCATTTTACCTCGCGCAGACTGGACGCATGAGGCGCACCTTGCTGCTTGCCTGTGGCTCGTGCGCGAGCGGCCCGACATCCATCTCGAGACCAAGATGCGGGTCATTATTTCGCGGTACAATGAATCCGTGGGTGGTGTGAACGACGACACACAGGGTTATCACGACACAATCACGCATTGCTTCATCCGCGTGGTGAAGCGGTATCTGGCAGATTGCGCTGCCGGCATGTCGCTCGCGGACGCGGTGAATGGTCTGCTGAAGTCTCCATTTGGGCGGAAGAATGTGCCGCTGACCTATTACTCTCGCTCGCGGCTTTTCTCGGTTGCGGCCCGGCGCGGCTTTATTTTGCCGGACCTCGTGGATTTGCCCGAAATGGGGTAGTTATTTTGCAGGCAATCAGCAGCGGGAGTCGATCTGTGAACATCAGTGACATTATCGCCCAGTCGGGTGGAATTGGGTCTATCGCACGGGAACTGGGCATCGACGAGAACACGGCACAGGCAGGGGTCGGCGCATTGCTGCCGGCAGTGCTTGGCGGCTTCAAGGGGCAGGCGCAGGCCTCGCCCGAAGGCCTGGGTGGTCTGATGGGGATGGTACAGGGACTCGGCGGCGGCGGATTGCTGGAGAGTGTGCTGGGGGCAGGAGCGTCAAACGTCGACGCGGGCAATGGCGTACTCGGACAGATATTCGGATCGAAGGATACCAGTCGTGCAGTCGCGACCGATGCCGCCACGAAGACGGGTATTTCCCCGGATCTTTTGAAGCAGATGTTGCCGCTCGTGGCGATGCTGGTCGCCGGGTATATGGCGAAGCAGGCGGGTGGTCAGGCAAGTGGCGGCAATTCAGGCGGGGGTTTGGGCGGAATGCTCGGCTCGGTTCTTGGCGGCATTATGGGCGGGGGGCAACGGCAAGCGGCGCCCGCCGCGTCGGCAGAAGGCCTTGGTGGCCTCGCGTCGATGATCGACATGGACGGCGACGGCAATCCGCTCAATGACATCATGGGCATGGCGGGAAAGCTGACCGGACGTTAGCCGCAGAGCGATAACGCGAGAACGATTGATCAACCACGAAAGGACGAACGATGGGAATGCTCGACGGACTGCTCGGCCAACTCGCCGGGAATATCGATGTCGCCAACCTTGCGACCAAGGTCGGCCTTTCGGAAGAGCAGGTCGAAATGGCGATGTCGGCACTGGGCCAAGCGCACACAGCACCGGGTGATACTGTGGAGACGGCTGCGGCAAGTACAGGCTTGTCAGCCGACGTGTTGCAGCAGGTCGTCGGCCATATCGGCGGCGAGGGATCGCTTGGCCGGTTTGCCGAAATGCTGGGTCAGCAAGGTGGCGAAGGTGGCGGGATCATGGGCCAGATCGGCGAACTGACCTCGGGACTGTTCGGAAAGAAGGCCTAGTCCTTCGCCGGGACGCCCATCGTGATTTGCGTCGGCGGATCGCGGTGGGCCTTTTCGATGACGACAATCGAATCGTGCACGTGGATTGCACCGATCTCGGTGCGAGCGGAGGTGGTCTGCGGCCTGTCGTGATACCAGCCGTGCATGTCGTCGATCATCTGTTTGACCTGTTCGATGCCGCTGCCCGCGCGTTTGTATCCGCCCTCCCATTCGCCAGGCCAATAGGCAGTGTGGAGATCCTCGATCGCGTAGAGTCCGCCGTCCTTGAGCAGAGGAAACAAGGTTTCGAAGCTGACGCGCTGATGCTCGCCAACATGTGAACCGTCATCGAGGATGATATCGGGCGCGCCCATTTCGGCGACGACGCGGCGCAGAAACTTCGGGTCGGCCTGCGATCCGATGCGGACCTGATTGGGTGGATCGCAGCGGCCTGCACAGGCGGGATCGATATCGACTCCGAAAATCACGGCGTTTTCGCCGAAATACTTCCGCCAGAGCTCGATCGAACCGCCGTGCGAGACGCCGATCTCGAGCATATGAACGTTCGTACCGCGATAGGCGGCGAAATAGCGTTCGTAGACGTCGGGAAAGTGCATCCATTTATGCACCGAACGTCCCTGATGCTCGGCAAGCACCTTTGCCATCCCCTGATGTGGCTGATCGAGCCAGGCCCTGGTCTGCTCGGGTGTCCCGACAGAGTGTTTCAGGAAGGTCGCTGCACCGCTGAATTTCGATCTGACGCGCTCGGTCAATTTCACGGCAGAATTCCTTCGCGTGAGCCAGTCCGCGACTTGTGTCTGGCAATAAGGCGTTGCGTTACCGTGACAAGCAGCGCGCCTTCGCCCGTGATGCGGATTTGAGACGGGCCGCCGCCGCGGCGTGTCAGATGTTCTCGACGAGCAGAACCGAGCCGTCGGTACCGGTCACGCGCAGGCGGTCGCCCACGGCTGCTTGTGCGCCTTTGGCTGACCATACGCCGTCACCGACCTTCACCCGTCCGTTGAGCGCATCGACCGGCTCGACTGCGGTGACGATCGTTCCGACCAGGCGTTTGCCGCGGTCATTGAGCAGCGGATCGTCCGACGCGATGGGGTTATCGCGGAGATACCGCTTTCCCGCATAGACTGCGACGATGCTGGCGACAGCAAAGATCAGGAACTGCACGATCATGCCGATCGGCAGGAGCAATGTGAGAACGCCCGTGAGCAGCGCTGCCGCGCCGATCCAGATGAGGAAAACGCCCGGCGCGATCATCTCCGCGATACCCAGCACTCCGGCTGCGATCAGCCATAGCCAGTGCGCCTCCAGTCCCCAGAGCGCATTCATGACGCGGGTGTCTCGAACGGGCCGGGCCGACGGCGGACGGGTGGGGCGGGAGGCGTGCCGTCACCCAGAGCGTCTTTTGCCAACTGCCCGATGCCGCCGAGCGTTCCGATCAGCTGCGTTGCTTCGACCGGGAACAATATGGTCTTGGCATTGGGGCTGGTTGCGAACAGGCTGACGGCCTCGACATATTTCTGGGCAACGAAGTAGTTGATGGCCTGCGCGCTGCCTTCCTCAATGGCTTTCGACACCAATCGCGTCGCTTCGGCTTCGGCCTGTGCCGATCGTTCGCGCGCCTCGGCGTCGCGGAAAGCGGCTTCCTTGCGACCCTCTGCCTCAAGAATCTGCGACTGCTTTTGTCCTTCTGCGCGGTTGATGTCATTCTGCCGTGCGGCCTCCGACTCAAGGATGGTCGCGCGCTTTTCCCGCTCGGCCTTCATCTGGCGCGTCATCGCGTTGACGATATCTGCGGGCGGGCGAATGTCCTTCAACTCGATGCGGGTGATCTTCACGCCCCAGGCTTCGGTGGCGAGATCGATGATGCTGAGCAGTCGCCCGTTGATCTCGTCGCGTTTCGAAAGGGTCTCGTCAAGGTCCATGCTGCCCATCACGGTGCGCAGGTTGGTCGTCGTCAGCTGCATCACCGCCAGATACAGATCGCTCACCTCGTAAGCGGCCTTTGCGGCGTCGAGCACCTGAAAGAACACGACGCCATCGACCGCGACCATCGCGTTGTCCTTGGTGATGATCTCCTGGCCGGGAATGTCCAGCACCTGCTCCATCATGTTCACCTTGCGCCCGACGCGGTCGATGAACGGAAAGATGAGCGTGAGGCCGGGGTGCGCGACGGTGGTGAACTTGCCGAAGCGTTCGATGGTGTATTGAAAGCCCTGCCGGACCATCTTCACCGCCATCAGGATATAGACGATCGCCAGGACGACGATCACGATTGCCAAGGTTTCCACGCGCTTCCCCTTCAGGATTCTGTCTCAAAATGGGTCAAAGGTCACGAAAGTGTGCCGTGCGGATAAAAAATGCCCTTCTCCGAAAGAATTCGAAAACGGACAGGATTTGAATCGTTGTTGGCGTCCATCCGTGAAGACATCTTAACGCGCAGCGTCGCACGATTCGGACCCTGTAGGACAGCGAATTTTGCAAGGTGCCGGGCCGCGGGCCGCGCCCTAGCGTTCGTCCACCGGCGCGGTTACATGGACCGCCACGACTCGCCAGACATAAAGGGCATATTCGCTTGGCCATCGACATTCCGCTCGGTCTTACCTTCGACGACGTATTGCTGCAGCCGGGCGCGTCCGAAGTCCTGCCGAGCCAGGCCGACACGCGCACACGCCTGACGCGCGAGATCACGCTCAATATTCCGGTGCTGTCGGCGGCGATGGATACCGTGACCGAAGCCGACATGGCGATCGTCATGGCGCAACTGGGCGGCATTGGTGTTCTACACCGTAATCTTACCGTCGAGGAACAATGCGCCGCTGTACGCCAGGTAAAGCGTTTCGAAAGCGGCATGGTGGTCAACCCGATCACGATTTTCCCCGACCAGACGCTGGGTGAGGCGCAGGCGCTGATGGCGCGGCACCGGATTTCGGGCATTCCCGTGGTCGAGTCATCGGGTAAGCTCGTCGGTATCTTGACCAACCGCGACGTCCGCTTTGCCGGCAACCCGAACCAGCCGGTCAGCGAATTGATGACCAGCCAGAATCTGGCCACTGTCGAGGCGGGAGTGAGCCAGGAAGATGCACGACGTCTGCTCCACCACCGGCGCATCGAAAAGCTGCTGGTGGTCGATGAGGCCTATCGCTGTGTCGGCCTGATCACGGTGAAGGACATCGAAAAGGCGGTCACTTATCCTTCGGCGACGAAGGATGGGGCAGGTCGGCTCCGCGTCGCGGCGGCAACGACGACAGGCGATCTCGGCTATGAGCGCACCGAGGCTTTGATCGATGCCGAATGCGACCTGATCGTCATCGATACTGCGCACGGCCATTCTAAGCTGGTCGCCGCTGCCGTGGAGCGCGTACGCAAGCTGTCGAACTCGGTCCAGATCGTGGCCGGTAACGTCGCCACGGCCGAAGCGACCCGGGCGCTGATCGGTGCGGGTGCCGATTGCGTGAAGGTCGGTATAGGTCCGGGGAGTATCTGCACGACGCGCATCATCGCGGGCGTCGGTGTGCCGCAGCTTACTGCAATCATGGAAAGCGCCGAGGAAGCCGCGAAATCCGGCGTGCCGGTGATTGCCGATGGCGGCCTGCGGACGTCGGGCGACATTGCCAAGGCATTGGCCGGTGGTGCAAGTGCCGTCATGGTCGGCTCGATACTCGCCGGGACCGCTGAGGCACCGGGAGAAACTTTCCTTTATCAAGGCCGCGCCTATAAATCATACCGCGGGATGGGAAGTGTTGGTGCGATGGCGCGGGGTTCCGCCGACCGCTATTTTCAGCAGGATATCAAGGATCAGCTGAAGCTGGTGCCGGAGGGCATCGAGGGGCAGGTCGCGTTCAAGGGGCCTGCGAAGGACGTCATTCACCAGCTAGTCGGCGGCGTGAAGGCGGCGATGGGTTATACCGGTGCGCCGACGATCCCCGAGCTTCAGAAACGTGCCCGTTTCGTGCGGATCACCAATGCGGGCCTGCGCGAAAGCCATGTCCACGATGTGTCGATCACGCGCGAGGCGCCGAATTACCCGACGCAGTAGCTTAAAGCCCCTCTCCTTCAGGAGAGGGGTTGGGGTGGGGGTTGTCCGCCTTCGAAAGGAAACTTGATGAGCGTTGATAGCCCCCACCCCAACCCCTCCCCTGAAGGAGAGGGGCTAAGTAAATGACACCCGCCGCACGACTACAAACCGCGATCGAGCTGCTCGACCTGATCATTGCCGCTGCGCGCGACAATGGCGCGGCGGCGGACACGATCATCGCGAAATGGTTTTCGACGCGGCGCTTTGCGGGGTCGAAGGACCGGCGTGCGGTGCGCGAACTCGTCTATCGCGCGATCCGCAGTTTCGGTGAGTTGCCCGTCAGCGCGCGGTCAGCATTCGGCCGGATGGCGCAGCTGGATACGGACCTTTGGGCGCTGTTCGATGGATCGCCCTATGGACCGGCACCGCTGGACGATGCCGAGGTGCGCGACGAACCTTCGCTGATGCCAGCCTGGCTTGGGCGGATGATCCCCGAGATCGAACATGCCGCACTGCTGGAACGTGCACCGCTCGACCTGCGCGCAAACCGGCTCAAGAACACGCGCGATGCGCTGCTGGCGATATGGCCGGATGCGGCTCCAATCCCGAATGCCAACGACGGCCTGCGCTTTACGGAAAATTTCGCGGTCGAGGCGACCGACGAGTGGAAGGGTGGGCAGGTCGAGGTTCAGGACGCGGGGAGCCAGATGATCGTGGCTGGCTGTGGCGTGACGCCGGGCATGACCGTGGTCGATCTATGCGCAGGTGGCGGCGGCAAGACGCTGGCGCTGGCTTCGGCGATGAACGGCGAAGGGCGACTGATAGCCGCCGACACCGACAAACGCCGCCTGTCGCAACTGCCGGAGCGCGCTGCGCGGGCGGGCGCAACTGTCGAGGTGCAATTGCTCGACGGCGGGCGTGAGGCGGAAAATCTGGCTGAACTGGTCGGGCAAGCTGACGTCGTCCTCGTCGATGCGCCCTGTTCGGGGTCAGGAACATTGCGACGCAACCCGGAGGCGCGGTGGCGGATGCAACCCGCGCGGCTCGACAAGCTTGTGCAGACCCAGCGGCATGTGCTCGACCTTGCCGTGCCTTTGGTGAAACCGGGCGGCGCGATCGTCTATGCGGTGTGCTCGCTCATCGCGCGCGAAGGCGCAGGGCAAGTTGACGCATTTCTGGCGCGCCACGCGGGCTGGACAGCGGTGTCACCGTTCGAGCAGGGACGCCCTGCGGGCAAGGGGCGCGTGCTGTCGCCGTCCCATGACGGGACCGACGGTTTTTTCGTCGCAAGACTGGTTTCGCCATGCTAGCCTCTTCGACTTGAATGGTTTTGGAGCTCTTCATGCGTTTTAGCCCGCCCGCCGTAGCCCTCGCTCTGGCGCTCGCGACCGTGTCGAGTGTCAGCCACAGCCAGCGCCCCGATGACGTCATCGACGCCCGTTCGGTCATGCTCGTGACACAGGCGCGTGCAGACCTTGCCGCCGGACGGACCGAGGCCGCAAACGACGCGCTTGAAAGCGCACTCGCGGTCGATCCTCGCAATCGGGCCGCGTTCGCATTGATGGCGTCGATTGCACAGGGACAGGGGCTGCCGGGCAAGGCGATCCGCCTTTATCGTGAATCGCTGATGATCGAGCCGAACGATGTCGCCGCGCTTGCAGGGCAGGGTGAGGCGATGGTCCAGAAGGGCGCCGTGACCAAGGCAAAGGAAAACCTTGCCAAGATCAAGAGCCTGTGTGCAGCCAAGGCATGTGCCGACGGTATGCGGCTGGCTGCTGCGATCGAGAAGGGGCCGCCACCGGTGGTCCAGTCGGCGCAGACATCGGTCGTGCCTACGGTTACGCCGAACTAAGATCCATCTCGCGGGCGACGGCGACGAATTCGTCGATCGACAGCGTTTCCGCGCGGCGGGTGGTGTCAATTCCGGTCTTTTCGATTGCTGCCAGCGCGCGTGGTAATCCCTTGAGTGAGGCGCGGAGCATCTTGCGTCGCTGACCGAAGGCCGCCGCAGTGAGCGATTGGATCGTCGATGACCGGACGCCAGCCGGTGCTTCGGCGGGCACGATGTGTACGACGGCCGACATGACTTTGGGCGGCGGCGTAAAGGCCGAGCGATGGACGCTCATCGCCACTTTTGCCGTACTGCGCCATTGGGCGAGGATGCTCAGGCGCCCATAGGCATCGGTATCGGGCGCGGCCACGATGCGCGCGGCGACCTCTGCCTGGAACATCAGCGTCAGCGAAGCCCAGCGTGGCGGCCAGACCTCCCCCGACAGCCAATCGACCAGCAGGGCGGTGCCGATATTATAAGGCAAATTGGCGACGATATGGCCACCGGGCTCGAGAACATCGTCGAGGCGGATCGCCAGCGCATCCCCTTCGATCACGCGAAGCCTTCCCGGATCCCGTTCTTCGAGCTCGGCGAGCGCCGGAAGGCAGCGACGGTCACGCTCGACTGCGGTGACACGCGCCCCCGCATCGATCAGCGCGCGGGTCAGGCCGCCCGGACCGGGGCCGACTTCGAAGACGCTTTGCCCGGCAAGGTCGCCTGGTATCCGCGCGATCCGGGCGAGCAGTTGGGCATCGAGCAGAAAATTCTGGCCCAGTGCCTTCGATGCCGACAGGCCGTGCCGCGCAATCACTGCGCGCAACGGCTCGCGGGATAGCTCAGCCAAGGTTGAGGTCGCGCATCCGGGCCGCTTCACCGGCCATGCGGATGGCCGCGACCATGGCGCCCGGGTTGGCGAGATTGCGACCGGCAATTCCGAACGCTGTGCCATGGTCGGGCGATGTCCGCACAAGGGGCAGCCCGAGCGTGATGTTCACGCCCTCGTCAAAATGCAGCGCCTTCAGCGGGATCAGCGCCTGGTCGTGATACATGCAGATCGCGGCATCATAGGTTGCACGGGCGCGGGGATGGAACAGCGCGTCGGGCGCGATCGGGCCGACCGCTTCGATGCCCTCGGCCTTTAGGGCATCGACCGCTGGAGCGATGATCTCGATCTCTTCGCGACCGATCATGCCCGTTTCGCCGGCGTGCGGATTAAGCCCGGCAACGGCGAGCCGGGGATTGGAGATGCCGAAGTCACGGATCAGCCCGCGTGCCGTGGCGCGCGCCTTTGCAAGGATCAACTCGGTCGTCAGCGTCGCCGAAACGTCCGCAAACGCAATGTGCGTCGTCACCGGCACGACACGCAATGTCGGCCCCGCGAGCATCATCACAGCATTGTCGCGCGCGATGCCGCAGCGTTCGGCAATGAATTCGGTCTGGCCGGGATAAGTAAAGCCGATCGCATAAAGGTCTGCCTTCGAGACCGGCCCGGTAACCAGCGCCGCTGCCGGTCCCGAACGGGTCAGACCGGTCGCCATTTCGAGCGATGCCACCGCGCAACGTGCACCCTCCACCGACGGTTCGCCCGCGCGAATCCGGCCGCAATCGAAGATGTGCATGACCGGCAGTGCCGCGCCGAACACGCCCAGTGCTTCGTCAGGCGACCCAATCCGGGCGATCGGGCCAGTCCAGCCGTGGCAGATGGTCGCTGCATCGCCCACCGCAAAGAACGGTGGGAGACTGGCTTCCTCGCGCATTGCCCAGGCCTTGCCGATGATTTCCGGGCCGATCCCCGAGGGATCGCCAAGCGATACAGCCAGGGGTGCCATAACGTCAGCGATAATCGACCACCGCGTCGCGGCGAAGATCGCGCAGGTAACGTTGCGCACGCTGGTTGACGCGCGTTTCTTCCATCTGCGAACGAAGCTGGTCTGCCGACGGGCCGGTTGCCGCGCGTCCCTCGTCGCGACCGCACAGCACGAGTACACGGACACCGTCCTTTTGCGAGCCGAACGGCTGGGTTGCCTGACCGACACTCAGCTTGAGCAGCATGTCCTGAAGTGCTGCGGGCAGATCGCGCACCTTGACCGCGTCGTTATCGACGACTTCGGCGCCCTGCGCGCGCGCCACTTCGTCAACCCGTCCGCAGCCGCCCATCGACTGGGTCGCCTTGGCAAAAGCTTCGGCTTTCGCCGTCGCCTGTGGTTCGGTGAGCCCGGGCGCGAACATGAGTGACATCTGGCGCAGGTTGAGTGTTGCGTCGCGGGGGTCTGCGGTCAGAACCTGACGACTGTCGGCGAGATAGACGATCGAAAAACCGCCCGGAACCGGGATCGGTCCGGCGAGCTGGCCGACGGTCAGGCCCTGTACGGCGGCAGCCAGGCTGTCGGGCAGTTGCGGCGCGCGCACCCAGCCAAGATCGCCGCCGACCGCCGCGGTCGATGCCTCGGAAAACTG
>JBDUBD010000099.1:0-9739 GCA_040004295.1 Sphingomonadales bacterium
ACAGAACCCGAACGGTTCACAATCGATCCGATCCATCAAATGCCGGGACTAAACAATTAGGCTCAGGACCTGTTAAATTGCTTGCATGAGGGTTGATTGGCTGATTCATTGTCGGCGTCGATGAGGCGTTGTCGATGGAAGTCCCGTTCTTGTTGAGCAAGGCGCAGATGCGCCGGATCGAGCCATTTTTTCCACTTTCGCACGAGGTTCCAAGGGTCGATGACCGGCGGATTGTTTCTGCGATCATGTACGTCATCAAGCATGGGTTGATGTGGCGCGATGCGCCCAAGGCTTACGGCCCACACAAGGACCATTTACAACCGCTTCATCCGATGGAGCCGTCTGGGCGTGTTCAACCGGATATTCGCCGAGCTCGCTGGCAAGGCGGGGGATCCTGATCGGATCATGATCGACGCCACCCACCTCAAAGCTCACCGGACCGCCGCCAGCCTGTTAAAAGGGGGGGCTCTACCCCGACGTATCGGGCGCACCAAAGGCGGCTTGAACTCCAAGCTCCATGCCGTGTGCGACGGCGAGGGGCGACCGATCATGCTATTGCTAAGCGAAGGCCAGATGAGCGACCATAAGGGCGCTTTTCTGCTGCTTTCCGCGTTGCCCAATGCCAAGGAATTACTCGACGACAAAGGCTATGACAGCGACTGGTTCCGCGAAGCCCTGACCGTACACGGTATCACGCCCTGCATCCCACCCCGCTCAAACCGCAAGGCCCAATATCACTACGACAAGCCCCTCTACCGGCAGCGCCACAAGATCGAGAACGTCTTCGCCCGCATCAAAGACTGGCGACGTGTTGCAACCCGGTATGACCGTTGCGCGCATACCTCCATGTCCGCCATCTCCATCGCCGCAACCGTCTGCTATTGGTTGTGATCAATGGGTCCTGGCCCTGGTAAGGCCAAGCCCCACATCCTCATCGAATCAAAGGCCTATGGAGCAACCGGTTCAAAGATGACTGACATCATCGGCGATCTCGACGCTATCATTGACGCAAAGCGCCACGACACCACACTTCTCTTCGTGACGGATGGGCTCAGCTGGAACGCGCGCCTCGCTGACCTGCGCAAGATTGTTCATCGCCAAAACTCGGGGAAGATCGCCCGTATCTATACCACGAAGATACGCGATCAGTTCGTTGAAGACCTCCGGACGCTCAAGGCGGAATACGGCGTCTAGACACGTAGCAACACTGCGCACCGCTGCCAGCACCGAAACCGGCTACCGCTCGCACTTCACAAGCCCGGCAGCGTCGAAGTACGGGGCGGTGATGTGGTGGCGCAGGTCACGGCGTGGCTGGACGAGGAGGCGACGAGTCGTGAATGGCTCGCCTATGTCGAGGCCAGCAGGCAGGGCGAATTGTTTTGATGGATGGGGAGTCCAGCCGGAAGAAGGGCAGGCGGAGATGCGCGCGCGCAGCGACCCCGCAAACTATTCTACACAAAACCTACACCGGAAAAGTCGTTGGTTTTTACCTAGATATTTCAAACTTTTGGACGAATCCAAAGATTTGGAGCGGGCGAAGGGATTCGAACCCTCGACCCCGACCTTGGCAAGGTCGTGCTCTACCCCTGAGCTACGCCCGCTCGGCGTATCGAAATGCGGTCGTCGCGTTTCGAGGGCGGGCTGCTAACAGCGGTGGTGCCGCTTGGCAAGTCGTCATGAACGAACAATTGCCACGAAGCGCCGGACGGCATTCGGGCCTGACCCGCCGCAATCTGTCTCCAGTAGCGCCCGCACCAGCGTTTTTCGGTTGGCCCGGTTATCTGCCCGACGAACCGGAATGATGCCGCGCGACAATCCGTCGCCACCTTCAACGGATAGGCCGCTTTTTCAGCTGCGAGCGACAGGACCGGCACGTCCGCGACCGACTGCGACGCGACGATTGCACCGCTCGGTGCCAATCTGGCGATCGCGGCGATCGCATTTTCGGGCGCGCCACGGCCACCGGCAATCTGTCGGCTGTCCTCGACAAGCGATCCCGAAACGAGCAGCGCAAGTACGCCGACCGCCACCCATCGTCGGCCACCCCCAGCGTCGATCAGTATACCAGTTTTGAGGCCAGCGTAGAGCAGTAGCGCCATGCCCGTCAGGATATAATACCGCTCTATGCCGCTGTTTCCCGGGCGGAGAATCAGGACGATGAGGGGCAATGTAACGGCCAGAAAGCCGCATAGAATGGACAGGCGATTTCTTGCGCCTCGGAATGAGGATAGCGCGGCGATTGCGACCACGCCGACCCAGCCGATACCGGTTATCAGAAACGCAAGATTGCTCAGCGCCCGTACGAACAATGCGGTCGAATAGGCCTCGTAGCCGCCGACCGTTAGAGCGCCGGTACGCGTCAGCGCGATTAGGATCACGGCCGCGATCATCGAAAAGCAGAAAATGCCGGAAGGCAGCCACAGCGACACTGCGGCGTCGATTGCGCCACGCACACTGCGCGTTTTGGTCAGGCTGGTCATCGTCCACAGGGCGAGGCCCGGCAAGGCAAGGGCAAATCCAAGATGCGCCAGTGTGCCTGCAGTCGCGATAACGGCGAGCAAGGCCCGTGGCATCGGCCGCGACGGATCGGCAATCCACCGGTCGGTCACTGCGACTGCAAACAGGGTCATGAGGAGCATGGGTGCATATCCGCGCGCTTCCGAACCAACGATTACGAACATCGGAGCAACCGCAAAGAGCAAAGCTGTTGTCAGTGCCGCTATGCGACTGTGCCGTCCGGCAATCATCGCCGCGACGGCGACGGTTGCGACACTCGTGGCGATGGAAAGCGCGCGATAGGCGAGCGGTGAACCTTCCGGCCCAATAAGCTGTATCCACAGCGAATTGAGGTGGTGGTTATTGTCATGATTGATGTCGAGAAAGATGCCGGTGAACGGTGCAACCCGACCGGCATTCACGACCGACCATGCTTCATCGACCCACAGCGTTCCGCCAGCATCCAGCAACCGCAATCCCAATGCCAGAATCAGCACCAGAACAAGGAGTATGGTTGGAACAAGACGCGTGTTGGCCACGATGGCGGGTTAGCGCACAACAGTTTAAGCGGGCTTAACCATGTTCGACTTGTCTCGCACGGCCCCGACATCACATAAGAGGCAGGATTATCGGAGACTCCCGTGGCTACTTTGGGTTTGAGCGCAGACGATCGCGCGGCAATCGAGACATTTCGGCAGGACGTGATCGAACCGTCGATGACGTCGCTCGTCATCCTCGACTTCTGGGCAGAGTGGTGCGGGCCGTGCAAGGCGCTGTCGCCGGTGCTCGAAAAGGTCGCCGCCGACTATGCGGCCAAGGGTGTTACACTCGCCAAGGTCGATGTCGATGCGAACAAGGCGATTGCCGCGCAGTTCCGCGTCCAGTCGATCCCGACGGTCTATGCGGTCTTTCAGGGGCAGATCGTCGCTGACCTGACCCCCGCAAGGACCGAGGCGGCAGTGACACGGATTCTCGACCAGTTGCTGAAGCAACTGCCGATCAAGGGTGCCGACCAGGCGCTGGAAGCCGAGATCGCGCCGCTGATTACTATGGGCGAGGAAGTGCTGGCCGGAGGCGATGCCGAACGCGCAGCGGGAATTTTCAGCCAGATCGTCGAGATGGCGCCGGACGATCCGGAAGCCTTGTCGGGTTTCCTGCGCGCGCAGGTTGCGCTGGGCCAGATTGCCGAAGCCGATGAATTTCTGGCCAGCCTGCCGCCCGAAATCGCGAATCATCCCGCGATCGAACGTGCGGCATCGGCCGTCGCCCTCGCACGTGACGCAAAGCCGGTGGGCGACCTCGCGGGCCTGGAGGCCGAGGTCGCGGCAAACCCCGAAGATCACGCCAAGCGATTCGAACTTGCAGGCGGCTTGATGGCGGCGGGCGACCGCGACGGAGCCGCTGAGCATCTGCTCGAAATCATCCGCATCGACCGCGACTGGAGCGACTCTGCCGCGCGGACGCAATTGCTGAAGCTGTTTGATGTCGTTGGTGTGATGGACCCGTGGGTCTCGGCGCAGCGCCGCAAGCTGTCGGCGATATTGTTCACATGAGCCCCATTCAATGAGCGACGCGCAGCGCCTGTCGATCTTTCCGCTCTCGGGGGCATTACTGTTCCCGCGGATGCATTTGCCGCTGCACATTTTCGAGCCGCGTTACCGTGCGCTCATCAGCGACGCGATGGCGCGCGACCGGCGCATTGGCATGATCCAGCCCAAACCGCCGACCAATCGCGGCGAGGTGGAAGTGCCTTTACTGTTCGACATGGGCTGCGTCGGCAAGATCGCTCAGGTCGAGGCGATGGACGACGGGCGCTACAATATCGTGCTCGAAGGCGTTTCGCGCTTCAAGCTGCTCCGCGAACTCGACGTGACGACGCCGTTCCGCCAGATCGAGGCACAGCTCGCCGTCGAAGTCGAAGAAGAGCCGCTCGCGGGCATCCAGCGTGCCGATCTCGAAGGCGAATCACGCCGCTTTGCCGAGGCACAGGGCTATGCGGTCGATTGGGAAGCTGTCGGTCGGCTTGACGACGAAGCGCTGGTCAACGGCATTGCCCAGATCGCACCCTTCGACGCTGCGGCGAAACAGGCGCTGCTCGAGGCAGCGACGATTGCCGAACGTGCGGACCTGATCGTGCAACTGATGCGCTTTTTCGGGCGGCACGACGGCGATGAGCGGGTGACGCTGCAGTGAGGCTAGGTCGCCCAGTAAACTGACCGATAAAGCAGGAAAAATCCCCCGCCTTCATCTCTCGGCGGCCGATACGCTCCTACGGCATCGCAGACGCGTGCTGCTACCGCCGTCAGCTCCCAGCCCAAAGCATTCAGATCGTCGTCTTCGACATAGTTCTTTGTTAGCTCGGCAATCTGGTGTTGGTCGCCGAAGTCACGAACCTTCAAGGCATCGACAACTGTGTCCGATGGCCAATGCGCATTATCCCACGCCCATAGCCAATTGCCGGCGTTCTCGCTTGTCGTGCCAACAACCTGTATTTCGGCGATAACTTTGGCGTGGCCATCCTCGGAAAAAGTGAGTGTCCGACTTTCAAGATCATAGTCGTAACGGGGCCATGAGCCGATCCGAAAATCTTCAACCAAAACAGCATTCTTCTGCTGAAGCTGATGAACAGCATCGTGGCGCCAATTCGAATACCAAGCAGGATCACTCATCCTCCGAATTCGATACTCATACGCTCGTTCCCGTCAGCAGCTTCGGCAATTTCCCCGTTTCCCCACGCGCCTCGGCCATAAAGAACGCTTTCAGCGGCGGAATCTTCTGCACAGCACCGATGCCGAAGCGACGGACGCGCCGCGCGGTCTTGCCGGGGATGCCGAACAGCCGGGTCAGCGTGTCCGTGGCGGTCGCGACCGACAGCGTGTCGAGGCTGCGCCAGCGCTGATAGCGTTCGAGCAGCATGGCATCGCCGAGGTCGATGCCGGTCCGCGCGCCCTCAACCAGAACCTCGACCAGTGCGGCAACATCGCGAAACCCTAGGTTCAAACCCTGTCCTGCGATCGGGTGAATGCCATGGGCCGCGTCACCAACCAGCGCGAGGCGCGTTCCGGTGATCTGCGCGGCATGATGAAAGCCGAGCGGATAGGTCGAGCGCGGAGCGGCGGCGGACAGTTCGCCCAGCAGCCCACCCGCACGCTTTGCGGCCTCATGCGCGAAAGCATGATTCGACAGTGCGAGGACGCCCGCCGCGTCTGCGGCCTTCACTGACCAGACCAGCGCCGACCGCGTCCCGGGCTGCATCGGCAACAACGCGAACGGTCCATCGGGGTAGAAGATCTCGTGCGCGACATTGTTGTGCGGCAGCGAATGGTCGAATGCCGAAATGATCGCCGCATGGTCGTATTGCCAGCGCGCAACGCGGATCCCTGCGTCCTCGCGCGTCGGTGAATTGCGGCCCTCGGCGGCGATCAGCACGTCGCCCCGTATCACGCTGTCGTCCTCGAGGGTGACCGTGACGCCGGTCGCGCTGCGATCGACCGTAACCGCGCGGGCCGGAATTTTCAGCGTGATGTTCTCCGCCTTTTCGGCTGCAGCGTGGAGCGTCTGCCGCAGGATGCGGTTCTCCACCATCGTACCGAGTGGCTCGTCCGATGCGTCGGGTGTGAAGTCCAGCGGCGTAGCCTGCAAACCGTCGCGTACCTCGATTCGCCGGATAGGGCAGCCAAATGGCCTCAGCGCTTCGGCCACGCCGATGGCATCGAGCATCCGCCAGCTTGCGCTCGCGATGGCGGACGCGCGCCCGTCGAACCCCCTCGCCAGCGTCGTGGCGGGCGGCGCGGGGTCGATCACCACCGACGAAAGCCCGTGCGCATCGAGCGCCAGTGCGGTGGTCAGCCCGACAAGGCCGCCCCCCAGGATGATCGTGTCAACGCGTTCCATAGCTGTGGTGATAGTGTCACGCATGGCCGCCGTCACGCATGCTTTGCGGTGCGGACTCTTGACGGCGAGTCCGGCCTAAGCGAGTCTATGTGTAGCAAGCTGTGTGCCCGTTGGCGCGCCTTGCCGGGGATCGCAATCATGGCCAGCCGCAGCGCCGATGACCGCACGCACGCGTGGCGTCAAAGTGTGCGTTCGGGCGTAGTGCGCAGCGGTGCGTTGCTCTCGGCGATCGCGCTCATCCTTGCGACCGTACTCGCGGCGCTTGCGCTGGTCAGCCACAGTGGCAGCGATCCTTCGCTGAGTACGGCGGCGAGCGATGCGGCGGTCGGCAACTGGCTGGGCGTTCCGGGTGCCTGGCTATCCGATCTGATGCTGACCGCGCTCGGTCCGGCGATCGGGCTGCTGCTGTTGATGCCGCTCGCGATTGCGCGACAGCTTTGGCAGGGCGCATCGATTTCTGGATGGAAGCGGCGCACCCTGCTCGCTGTGTTCGGCATCGCGCTGCTCGCAACGGCGATGATGCTGATGCGGCCCACGGCGGTCGCGGGTCTTCCGGCGGGACTGGGCGGTATCGTCGGCATCGGCGGTGGCGCGCTTTACGGCTGGGCGGTCAGCCTCATCCCCAATGTCACCGCCGTCACGGTATCGCGGTATATCGGCGTGGCGTTGTTCGGCATCGTCGGTCTGGCGATGTGGGGCCGCGCCGTTGGTTTGTCGCTCCGGCTGCGGATGCCGCAATTCGAACGCAGCGTCGTGGATGACAATGGCGTCGAGCGGGTCGAGCGCCTTCCCGTACGCCGCGAACCCAAGCGCGAACCCGTGCCGCGCCCCGAATCGACCCTTGCCGAAGTGCGCAGCCGTCCGGTTATTGCCGATCGTCAGGCCGCACCCTCGACGGTGAAGAAGGCGCGGCAGGAATCGCTGGCGCTGCGCGACAAATACGTCCTGCCCGACCTGAAACTGCTGACACCCGCACCGCCCTCGACCGCGGCGCAGCTCGACAAGGCAAGTCTGGAACGCAACGCCCGGCTGCTCGAAACCGTCCTCGACGATTTCCATGTGAAGGGCACGATTACCGAGGTTCGGCCCGGCCCCGTTGTCACCATGTACGAACTGGAACCGGCGGCGGGGATCAAGGCGACGCGCGTGATCAGCCTGGCCGAGGATATCGCGCGCAACATGTCGGCCATGTCGGCGCGTGTCGCGACGATTCCCGGGCGGAGCGTCATCGGCATCGAACTGCCCAACGCGCACCGCGAATCGGTGGTGCTGCACGAACTGATCGCCAGCCAGGCGTTCGAGGACGGGGCGGGTGCGTTGCCGATCGTGCTGGGCAAGAACATCGCGGGCGATCCCGTCATCGCCGACCTGGCACCAATGCCGCATCTGCTGATCGCCGGGACGACCGGGTCGGGCAAGTCGGTCGGGCTCAACGCGATGATCTGTTCGCTGCTCTACCGGCTGACGCCCGACCAGTGTCGGTTGATCATGATCGATCCCAAGATGCTGGAGCTGCGCCCCTATGAGGACATTCCGCACCTGTTGGCCCCGGTCGTCACCGAGCCCGCGAAGGCGATCCGTGCGCTGAAATGGGCGGTGGAGGAAATGGAGGACCGCTATCGCAAGATGGCGTCGGTCGGCGTCCGCTCGCTTGCCGGGTTCAACGACAAAGTGCGCGCGGCCAAGGCCAAGGGACAGAAGCTGACCCGCCGCGTCCAGACCGGCTATGATTCCGAAACGAGCCTGCCGCTCTATGAAGAGGAATCGCTCGACTTCGAGCCGATGCCGCAGATCGTCATTATCGTCGACGAGCTTGCCGATCTGATGATCACTGCGGGCAAGGAGGTCGAATTCCTGATCCAGCGCCTCGCGCAAAAAGCGCGTGCAGCGGGCATCCACCTGATCATGGCGACGCAGCGTCCCTCGGTCGATGTCATCACCGGTGTCATCAAGGCGAATTTGCCGACGCGCATCAGCTTCCACGTTACGTCGAAAATCGATTCGCGTACCATTCTCGGCGAACAGGGTGCCGAACAGCTGCTGGGCAAGGGCGACATGCTCTATATGCCGGGCGGACGCAGCATCGTGCGCGTCCACGGCCCGTTCGTGAGCGACGAAGAAGTCATCGCGATCGCCGAGCATTGGCGCGGTCAGGGCGCGCCCGATTACCTGCAGGCGGTCACTGAGGAGCCAGAGGACGGCGGCTATGCGCTCGACGGCGCGCCGGTCGGCGATGACAGCCCAGAGGAGGCCGAATATCGCAAGGCGGTGCAACTGGTGGCCGAAAGCCAGAAGGCCTCGACCAGCTGGCTCCAGCGCCAGCTCCGCATCGGCTACAACCGCGCCGCTCGCCATATCGAGCGGATGGAAAAGGAAGGGCTGGTCAGCCGCCCAGACCACGTCGGCCGCCGCGAAGTCCTGATGGACACCGAGGGGCGGCCGCTCAATTGATGACAATTCACCGGAGGTTCAATCGCTTGCGGCGAAGGGACGGGGTATGAAATACGCTCACGCCCTTCTCGCTGGATCCGCCGCGGCCATGGTTACGCCACTGGCGCTGGCCCAGACCGGGCCCCTCCAGGTGGTTCCCGCCCAAAATGCCGATCTCGGCGCCGTGCAGTCGCACCTTCGTGCCGTAACGACGATGACTGCCGATTTCACCCAGACTGACCGATCGGGGAAAATGCTCACCGGCAAGCTGACGTTGAAGCGGCCGGGCAAGATCCGCTTCCAGTATCAGCAGGGCGTGCCGATCCTGATCATCGCGGACGGTAATTCCCTGTGGTTCATCGATTACCAGGTGTCGCAGGTTCAGCGATGGCCGATCGGTAATTCGCCGCTCAGCGCGTTGCTCGATCCTTCGCGCGACCTGACGCGATTCGCGCGCGTCGTGCCGACCGACGATCCGCGCATCCTGTTCGTCGAAGCGAAGGATCCGAAACGCCCCGAATATGGTACGCTGACGCTGGCCTTTGCGCGCGAGGCCGGAGCACCTGCGGGCCTGCGCTTGCAGGGGTGGATTGCGCTCGACGGGCAGAACAATCGTACGACCGTGCGGTTATCGGGACAGCGGTTTAACGTACCACTTGGCGACGAAGCGTTCCGCTGGCGCGACCCCCGCACGGGACGTGGCCCTCGCTGAACAATTCCTAACCAAGTCGTTCATTCCGGCGACAGGTTCGCGGGTCTAAGCGGAGTTTGCAGTGCCGGAGTGGTTTGGCGGGATTTCCCCCTGTTACCCGCCCCGTATCTTTCGGCTCTGCCCGCGTGACGAACGCAGGTCGGCCCTCGCTCCACGCCCCCGGAGCGGGGGCCTTTCTGTGCGTAGGGCGTGTCGCAAAATAGCGGA
>JBDUBD010000100.1:0-9558 GCA_040004295.1 Sphingomonadales bacterium
ATTGAATCAATCAACCCCCAATCATGCAAGCAATTTAATAGGTCCTGAGCCTAGGGCGTTATGGCGGCTTGGTCGGCGTCGGAGAGCGGGTCGTCCTACTGGATGCGAAAGACAATACGATCACGGTCGATGCAGTCGAAGCGTCATTGTCAAAACGGGATCTGGACGCGTTGCCTGAAGCGCGGGCCGCCGCCTGATCTTACTGTGCCGCCGCCCAAATCTGCGTCTGGCAGAAGAATGCGATGCAGCCCTGCACCTTCAGCGTCCCGTCCGGGTTGCGCGCGACTTTGGAGCGATAGGATTTGCCCGAACGCGGGTCATAGATCGTTCCATCCCATTCGGACCCTGAATCGGCGAAATTGCTCAAAATGGGCAAGCCGACCAGCGGTCGGGTTCGTAACGCCGGATTGGGATTGTTGGCATCGACGGTCGGGCGACCCGGCTTCGGGTTTACAAGTTTAGAGACCTTGCCGCAGAGCCGCGGGCCACAGGCAGAGATTTCGACCACCGAGTCCTTTCCGGCAGTCATCCAGTGACCCGTTATTGGTGTCGCTGCCGATGCGGGAAGAGCCGGAACCAAGAGAATAATGGCGGCGAGGACAGGACGAATCACGGGGGTCGGCTCCGGCTTGGCGAATGCCCGCATGGGTGCAATAGACGGCGGCCATGGACAAGCCCCATCGGCGCGATGTGGCGCTGTTTTGTGGGCCAAAAGCGATGAGGGCGATGGCAGATGAGTGAATGGACGATTGGCGTCATCGGGGGGTCGGGCCTCTATGCGATCGACGCTATCGACGATGCCCAATGGATCGAGGTTGCCTCGCCCTGGGGCAAGCCGTCCGACGCTCTGCTGACCGGCACGATAGCGGGCACGAAGTTCGTTTTCCTGCCGCGTCACGGTCGCGGTCACCCGATCCCGCCGGGCGAACTGAACGCTCGCGCGAACATCGACGTGCTGAAACGTGCGGGTTGTACCGACATCGTCTCGATTTCGGCGGTCGGCTCGCTGGCGGAGGAACTGCCGCCAGGGCGCTTCGTGGTTGTTGACCAGTTCATCGACCGGACCAAGGGACGCCCGTCGAGTTTCTATACGACCGGTATGGTCGCGCATGTCTCCATGGCCGATCCTGTCTGCCCGCGTCTGTCGGGCATGGTAGCCGCAGCGGCGCGCGCGGCGGGTGCAGAAGTAAGCGAGGGCGCAAGCTATCTCGCGATGGAAGGGCCACAGTTTTCCACGCGCGCCGAATCGAACCTGTACCGGCAATGGGGCGCGCATGTCATAGGCATGACGGCGATGCCGGAAGCCAAACTCGCGCGTGAGGCCGAACTGCCGTACGCGCTTGTTGCCATGGTCACCGATTACGACTGCTGGCGCGAGGGTGAGGCACATGTCGATGTCGCCACCGTGATCGCCCGGCTACAGAGCAATGCGGCGACCGCACGCGATCTGGTCGTCAATCTGGCCAAGGCGCTGCCGTCGGTGCGCGAAGCGTCGCCAATCGACACCAATCTCGACTTCGCGTTGATTACATCACCCGACGTGCGGGATCCTACGCTGCTGGCAAAGCTCGATGCGGTAGCGGGAAGAGTGCTGAAGTGAGCGCCACCCTCTACGACTTCTGGCGTTCGTCGGCGTCCTACCGGGTGCGGATTGCGCTCAACCTGAAGGGCATTCCCTACACGTCGGTGGAAACGAGCCTGCCGAAGGGTGAACAACGCGCGCCCGGATATCTCAACAAGAATCCGCAGGGTTTCGTGCCTATGCTCGAAATCGACGGTTTGTGCCTGACGCAAAGCCTTGCGATCTGCGACTATCTCGATGCGAAGGTCGATGCGATGCCCTTCGTGCCCAGCGACCCCGCTGCACGGTCGAAGGTGCTGGCGATGGCGCTGGTCATCGCGTGTGACATCCATCCGATCAACAATCTGCGTATCCTGAAGTACCTCTCTCACCCCCTCGACATCCCCGAACCTGTGCGAGACGATTGGTATCGCCATTGGGTGATAGAGGGATTTTTGGCGCTTGAGGCGATGGCGTCGGACTGCGGAAAATATCTTTCCGGGGAAACGCCGGGGCTCGCCGATATTTGCCTGGTGCCGCAAATGTACAATGCGCGCCGGTTCGAAGTTGATCTGGGGCCTTACCCGACGCTGGTACGGATTGACGCAGCGCTCACGGCCCTACCGGCGATAATGGCCGCTCACCCGGATATGACAAAGCCGACCTAAGCAACGTCTCGCTTCCGTCACGCGTTGCAAGTAGCATCGCGACTCGCGCTGGCTGCCAGCGGACCAAGGAGAGACCCATGAGCATTTTCGGAGCTATCAAGGACGCCATTTTCGGCAAGGCCGAAGCAGCAACGCCCGCGGAACCGTCGCCTGCTGTGATCGCGCCCGTTGCCCCGCCGCCTGCGCCGGTTCAGGCCACTCCTGCGGAAATCGACGCGCGCCTCGCCTCGATCGCTGCCGAGAAGGGACAGCCTTCGAACTACAAGACGTCGATTGTCGATCTGATGAAACTGCTCAACCTCGATTCCAGCCTGGCCAACCGCACCACGCTGGCGAAGGAGCTGGGTTATACAGGCGACACAAATGACAGCGCCACGATGAACATCTGGCTGCACAAGCAGGTTATGGAAAGCCTCGCCAACAAGGGCAGCTGAATCGACCGCATCGCCCCGGTTTCGACCGGGGCGATGGCTTACATGCTTAGTCTTCTTCGAGATCCTCGCCCAGGTCGGGCTGCATGTCGGTCATGACAATGCCGTCTGTCGGTCCTTCGCCCTCGACTTCGGCAATTTCTGCGCGCTGTGAATCGTCATAGCCGTCGCGGTCGGGTTCGTCCTCGGCGTGATGTCCCTTGGGACCAGCGTCCGGGCGGTTCATTTCGATATAGGGTTCGCTGACGTCGCGGTTCGGCATGGCGGCTCTCCTTCGTTGGGCAAGCGCGCGAGGCGCGGCACCGGTTCCCTTGTCTTAGACAGAGCGTTACAAGTCGGCCATGACTATTGCCGTTCCCCCGCTCTCACTCGCGCGCCAGGCGACCGACCCGACAGCTTTTTCAGCCGATTTTGGCGGTTCCTTCCAGCGTTTCGGCTTTGCCATCATCGCCGATCACGGCATCGACGCCGGGTTGATCGCGCGCGCATGGGCAGCGACCGCAACGTTCTTCGCGCTGCCGCTCGAAGAGAAGATGGCATATCGCGCGCAAAAAGGTGGCGCGCGGGGTTACATTCCTTTCGGCATCGAAATCGCCAAGGGCGCGACCGAGAACGATCTGAAGGAATTCTGGCACATCGGTCGCGATCTGACGCCGGGACATCGCTATTCGGATCACATGCCCCCGAACGTATGGCCGTCGAACCCTGCCGAGTTCCGCGCGATTTTTACCGAATTATTTGCCGAGTTCGACCGTGTTGGTGCAAAGCTGTTGTCGGCGATTGCACTTTACCTCGGCCTTGATCGAGACTGGTTCGTTGGGCCGGTGCATGATGGCAACAGCGTGCTTCGGCTGCTACACTACCCACCCGTCTCGCCGGAAGCTCCGGGCATCCGCGCGGGTGCGCATGAGGACATCAACCTGATCACCCTGTTGCTGGGTGCGGAGGAAGCGGGGCTGCAATTGCTCGACCGCGATGGAAACTGGCTGGCGGTCGAGCCGCCGCCGGGCGCTCTGGTCGTGAACGTCGGTGATATGCTGCAGCGCCTGACCAACCATGTCATGCCGTCGACGACGCACCGCGTGATCAACCCGCCGCCAGAACGGCGCGGCTTTTCGCGCTATTCGATGCCGTTCTTCCTGCACCTCGCGAGCGATTTCGAGATCAAGACGCTGCCGGGCTGCATTTCAAACGAGAACCCCGATCGCTACCCGACACCAATCACGGCGGATGGCTATCTTCAGCAACGACTGAAAGAGATCGGCCTGTTGTAGTCTCGTGATTGACAGCGGAAGCAAACGTCCTTCTCCTGCCGAATCGGGACCAGGGGCGGCGCGTCGCGCTTGACTGAAATCTGCTGGACCAGCCGGAGGAATGCCAGGGCAATGGGGGTGCGTGACGCGCCGTCATTTTCGTCGCGCAACGCATTTCCGGGGGCCAATGCATGTTTAAAACGATAATCACGCTGCTGCTCGCTTCGGCGTCTGTTCTGGCTGGCCCGGTATATGCAGCCGAAGCTCCTGTTACCGTCGAGGCGGCGATTGCGCGCACCGACGGATTTATTCCGTTTTACTGGGACGCGGCCAAGGCGCGCGTCCTGCTGGAGATATCGGCGTTCGATCAGGACGTACTTTACTATGTTTCGGCCGCAAGCGGCGGTGGGTCGGTGGAACTGCCGTTCGATCGCGGAATTCTCGACAGCCAGGTTATCCGGTTCCAGCGCGTCGGCGGGCGGGTGCTCGTGATCGAGCAGAATACTGATTACCGCGCACCCGCGGGCGATGCGGCGCAGGCTGAAGGTGTCGTCGATTCGTTTCCGACCTCGCTAATCGCCTCATTGCCCGTGCAATCAGACAAAGCTGGTAAGGTGGTGGTCGATGCCACATCGCTGTTCATGCGCGATGCCGCCAATGTCGAAGGGACGTTGCGCAGAACCAATCAAGGCAATTTCAAGTTCGATGCCGGTCGTAGCAGTTTCTACCCGAAGCGTATGAAGGCGTTCCGCGACAACACCGAGATCGAAACGATAGCCACCTTCGTTGCCGACACGCCGGGCGCTCTGGTGCGTAATGTGGTGCCGGATCCCCGGGCGATGACGATCCGCATCCATCACTCGTTTCTGAAGGCGCCGACGGGATATACGCCGCGCATGGCAGACCCGCGCATCGGCGTCAGCACGATCAAATTCCACGATTATTCGCAACCGATCGAAGATACGCCTGCGCAGGAATGGGTCGTACGCTGGCGGTTGGAAAAACAGGATCCGACGGCGGCAATGAGCCCGCCGAAAAAGCCGATCACGGTCTATTTCGATCCCGCCATCCCTGCGCCCGTCCGCCATGCCATGAAGGCGGGATTGCTGTGGTGGAACAAGGCCTATGAGGCGGCAGGCTTCATCAACGCGATCGAGGCGAAGGATGCGCCTGCGGACATGGACCCGATGGACATCCGCTACACCTATGTCCTTTGGATCAACCGCGACGAGCGCGGCTTTTCCAGCGGCGGCACCTACCGCGATCCGCGTACCGGCGAGATCATCGGCACGAAAGTGCGCATGGACACACACCGCATCCGGACCGTCGCCAATTATTTCGATGCCTATGCGGGCGGCCTGCCCGACGATGGCACGGGCATCACGGTCGCCGATCCCAGCCTGCTGAGCCCCGGTGCGCTGGCATCGATGCCGCCTGCGCAGCGCGACATGGTGCTGTTGCGTCAGGCGCTGTTGACCGCGCATGAACTTGGCCATGCACAGGGCTTCGGTCATAATTTCGCATCGAGCCTGAACAATCGTGCCTCGGTGATGGAATATCCGACGCCGCGCGTGAAAGTGACCAACGGCAAGCTTGACCTCAGCGAATCGTTCCAGAAGGCGATCGGCGCCTATGACACCGAAATGGTCCGCTACTCCTACACGCCGTTCGCCGCGTCGCAGGAAAAGGCCGGTCTTGATGCAGTTATCGCGGACATGCGCGCCAAGGGGCTGATCTACGTTCCCGACACCGACCCGCGCTGGACCTGGTATGACGACCGCGCGACCCCGACCGAAGATCTGCGCGAGAAAATGGCGGCGCGGCGCATCATGCTCGACACCTATGGCCCCGAAATGCTCAAGCCCGGCGAACCGATCGGGTCGCTGCGCAATGTGCGGCTGTGGATGGCTTATCTCCACCATCGTTATGCGATCGAGTCCGGCCAGAAATATGTCGGCGGCCTGTACGAAAACATCGTCGTCAAGGGCGACACCATGCCGCCGACCGAGTTCATCCCGGCAAAGCTGCAGCGCGACGTACTCGGCCTGCTAATGGACGCGGTCGAGCCAAAGAACCTCGCGCTGCCCGAAAAACTGCTCGCGCAGCTGACGCCCGATCCCGGCGACAATCTAGAAGACCTGTCGAACGACGATGTATTCGACCAGCTTCGTGCTGCGCGGATTCTGGCGTCGATCGTGATCGAACCGCTGTTCGACGGCGCACGGGCTGCGCGGCTGGTAGGGCTATCCGCGCGGCAGCCCGGCACACTGGGGTTTCCCGAAGTGATTGAAACCGTCCTTGCGCATAGCTGGAAGGCCAAGGCAGATGGCGATGCACAAACGCGCGCATTGCGCAGGGTCGTGCAGAAGGTGACGCTCGATTCCATGATGATGCTGGGCGGCAATGCGGAAACGTCGCCCGATGCGCGCGCCTATGTTCTCGACCAGCTTGCGCAACTTTCGGGCGACCTGAAGGGGCGCGGCGATGCCGATCCGTTGACTGCAGCGTCTTATCGGCAGTCCGCGCGCGACATCGATCATTATCTTGAAAATCCCGCCGCAAATGCGCCGAAATCGTCGATGCCGACCTGGGGGAAGGAACCACGCTCGCGCTTCCCGATGCCGCCGGGACCGCCGCTTGGCTGATCGGGTTTGACAAACCGGCCCGAGTTCCGCTTCTGCCGCCGCGCGAAGGGGATACAATGACCGAACCACTCAAGATTGCTCTGGCCGGGCTTGGCACCGTCGGTGGCGGCGTCGTGAAGTTGCTGGATGCCAATCGAGAACTCATCGCGCGCCGCGCCGGTCGCCCGATCCAGGTCGTCGCGGTCAATGCGCGCGATCGCAGTCGTGATCGCGGTGTCGACTTGTCACGGTTCGACTGGGTCGATGACACAGCGACGCTTGCGGATCGGACCGATGTCCATGTCGTCGTCGAACTGATCGGGGGTAGCGATGGTCCGGCACTGGTGCTGGCCAAACGCGCCATGGCCGCGGGCAAGGCGTTCGTCACCGCCAACAAGGCGATGATCGCGCATCACGGACTGGAACTTGCCGAAACGGCGGAGAGGGCCGGAACGGCGTTCAAATACGAAGCCGCAGTGGCGGGCGGTATTCCGGTCATCAAGGGACTGCGTGAAGGAACGGCGGCGAACGCACTCAGCCAAGTCTATGGCATCCTCAATGGGACGTGTAATTACATCCTGACGCGGATGGAGGCCGAAGGGTCTGACTTCGCCGACGTGTTGGCCGACGCGCAGGCGCTGGGTTTTGCCGAGGCCGACCCGTCGTTCGACATCGACGGTGTCGATGCGGCGCACAAGCTGTCGATCCTCGCCAGCCTGTCGTTCGGGACGCGGATCGACTTTGCGGGGGTGGCGCTGGGCGGCATCCGCCATGTGTCGAGCGGCGACATCGCCCAGGCGCGGGCGCTGGGTTACTGCATTCGCCTGGTAGGGCTTGCCGAGGCTGACAGCCATGGCCTGTTCCAGCGCGTTCACCCGTGTCTCGTGCCGCTGGCGCATCCGCTGGCACATGTGCAGGGGGCGATGAACGCGGTCGTCGCCGAGGGCAATTTCGTGGGTCGCCTTCTGTTTCAGGGACGCGGTGCCGGCGAGGGGCCGACGGCCAGCGCCGTGGTTGCAGACTTGATCGACATCGCCCGGGGTGAGGTCGGCCCGGCGTTTGCAATGCCGGTTTCGGCGCTGGCGGCTGCAACGCCCGCCAATGCCGGTGAGCGTCGCGAACGCGCCTATTTGCGTTTCACCGTTGCCGACAAGCCCGGTGTGCTTGCCGAACTGACCGCCGCGATGCGGGATGGTGGCGTGTCGATCGAAAGCATGATCCAGATGGGCGAGGCCGATGACGGCAGCGTTTTCGTCGCAATGACGACGCACGATGGTCCGGCGCGGTCGGTTCAGGCGGCGCTCGACCGACTCGAGGGCAGCCCCAGCCTTACCGGCAAGCCGATGTGGATGCCGATCCTGGCGGTCTGATTATGGCGCGAGCGGACGCAGGCGCGTCTCGATGCCGCTGGCCCCAAAGCCCACCGATGCTTTCACGCCGACCATCCCGCCGCAATCGGCGATGATTGCACCCCGGCCGCACGGCACCCTGGGCGCGGCGGCGAGGCGGTTGCGCTCGGCGCTCACGCCTTCGGCGCGCGGGTCGCCCGCTTCATAGCCGATAAAAGGAACCCGCCAGCGGTCTGCGCGCCGGGCACCGCAGACCAGGATTTCGCGGCTATCCGTCGGGCGGGCGCAGCGCGGCTCGACGCTGGTAACGCTCCGATAACGGTCGAGCGCTACATCGGCTTGCGCAGGCGTCGCGCCCAGCAGGGCGACAATGGCGGCGGCACTTCTCGACAATGTCATACTCGCCCCCTATCGGCCAGCGCAACGAACAGCCAAAGGATGCCCCAAATCGTGACCGAAGCAAAGATCGCCCCAAGCGACGTTCTGGACCGCGTACTCGTACTCGAAATGGTTCGAGTGACCGAAAAGGCTGCGATTGCGGCATCCTCGCTTATCGGTCGTGGCGACGAGAAGGCGGCCGATGCTGCCGCCGTCGAGGCGATGCGCGATGCACTGAACCAGCTCTACATGGACGGTACGGTCGTCATCGGCGAAGGCGAACGCGACGAAGCGCCCATGCTGTTCATCGGCGAAAAGGTCGGATCGGCTCCCGGCAAGGGACCGAAGATCGACATCGCGCTCGATCCTCTGGAAGGGACGACGATCACGGCAAAGGCCGGTCCCAACGCGCTGGCAGTGCTGGCGGCGGCGGAGCACGGCAACCTGCTCAACGCGCCCGACGTGTATATGGACAAGATTGCGGTGGGTCCGGGCTATCCCAAGGGCGTCATCAGCCTGACGAAATCGACCCGCGAAAACATCGAGGCGGTTGCCGCGGCAAAGGGGGTGAAGCCGAACGAGATCATCGCCTGCGTCCTCGACCGGCCGCGCCACGAAAAGCTGATTGCGGAACTGCGCGCCTTGGGCTGCGGCGTGATGCTGATCGGCGACGGCGACGTGGCCGGCGTGATCGCGACGACAGACCCCGACACGACGATCGACATCTACATGGGTTCGGGCGGCGCGCCGGAAGGTGTGCTCGCATGCGCTGCGCTGCGCTGCGTCGGTGGCCAGTTCCAGGGACGCCTGCTGTTCCGCAACGACGACGAACGCAGCCGTGCCCGCAAATGGGGAATCGAGGATCTCGACCGGATCTACAATCTCGAAGACCTAGCCAAGGGTGACTGCATCTTCGCAGCGACCGGCGTCACCGACGGCTCGCTGCTGGCGGGCGTCAAGCGCCGAGCGGGCGGCAAGATGACGACCGAGAGCGTCGTGATGCGGGCCTCATCGGGCACGATCCGCTGGGTCAAGGGCGAGCACCGGATCGGTTAACGCCGCGAAAGTTCACACATGGGTCACACCTGACGCGTGAGAAGCGTGCGATCCTTGATGCTAACAGCGCAGCAAGACGGCGGAGGCTGTCAAAGAGCGTGGCCGAATCGGCCTGCTGCGATGATGACGCGCTCGGGCCATGTAGGACAGCGTCAAGAAGATCACGAATGTGTTGGGTTTTAACTAGGGTCAGGACTCATTGATTGAGCCAGAAGATGACGGTTGCGGCGATGCAGAT
>JBDUBD010000024.1:0-30272 GCA_040004295.1 Sphingomonadales bacterium
ACCTGCCACGCGCACCCGACGCACAGCGAGGCGATCAAGGAAGCGGCGATGGCGGTGCAGGGGAAGCCGATACATATCTAGCAAAATGCCGATACAGGTCGGCTCGGGTTATTCGGCTTTTGCCACCAGCATTTTGATCGCGGCAACAAACGCCGTCGCGCTCGTAATTGCGTGTTTCGCCGTATCAGCATCCACACCCTCGGCTTCATAGTCGGCCACGAGGCGGCGATTGAGTTCGAACGGAAACGCTTTGCCGTGGTTCCGAGCGATCAATCCTGTGAGAACAAGATACTGATTAAACGCGCTAACCATACCTGAATGCGTCTTGCCCATGGCGCGTTCTGGTTGACCAACATAGATGAGCGCCGCCCGCGCGCTGTAAAACATCGCATAATAGGCGCTGCTGCACGCGCGGTCGGGATCACTGTCGAGAAGCAGGGCCGCTGAGGAGAGAGCGCGGTCGGCGCGCTTCAGCCAATCCGCGACAATCACAAAGCGATGCCGTCACGGCGAATATTAGCCAGGAGAAAGGGATTCGAATGTTTTGCCGGATCTCGCCACAAATCGAGCTTGATCGGGAGCGGCGATACATATTGCCCGGTTTTGCCGAGCACCTCGAACGTTGCTTCGCCCATTTCCGCAGCGATGCTCGATGCCGTACGGACATCCGTTCCGTCGAGCACCAATGCCAAGTCGACATCACTGTCCTCACGTGCCGAGCCGGTGGCCTGGCTTCCGTAAAGCCATGCTTCGACGATCGGATAGCGGGTGCGTACGTGCGCGAGGAACAGCGCGATACTGCGGCGGGTGAGCGGATCGATTGTCGCCATGGTGATTGAGATATAACGCCTTGGCTTCGAAATGTCGAAATAAGGAAGCGACGGGGCGTCATACACGGTTACAGGCGGTGATCACCCTGTGATGAGCAACGACTGCCCATGTTCCAACTCATCTTCGCCCTGCCCTGGCTCTATGTCGTCACCCGGTGGCTGTGGCCCCTTCCCTGGCCGATGGAGATACAGGCGGCGGTTGCGCTCGTCCTGCTGATCGGGTCGCAATTTCATTACTGGAGCCGCCTCTCCTCCGGCTCCATGTTCACGCCCGAATTTCCGCGCCCGATTGTAATCGCGTTCAATTGGGTGTTCTGGACGATTCCCCTGCTCGCCCTGTTCCAGATAGTCCTCGACGTGAGCGGACTCGTCGCGATAATCGCAGGGAGCGGCAACACCGTCTGGGTCGAGGCGCGTTACGGTATCGCAATTGTCGCCTTTGCCCTGACAGGGTTCGGCGTGTGGCAGGCAATCCGCGTTCCCGCATTGCGCGACGTGACGGTGGTCATCCCGAACCTGCCAACGGCGTTCGAGGGCTATACGCTCGTCCACCTGACCGACCTGCACATCAGCCGGCTTTTCCCGCGCGCCTGGACGGCTACCGTCGTCGACGCGACCAACCGCCTCGGGCCAGACCTGATCCTCGTAACCGGCGATGTGATCGACGGCAGCGTCACCAGCAGGCGCGCGGATGTTGCGCCGTTACGCGACCTTCGCGCGCTTGACGGTGTTTATCTCAGCCCCGGAAACCACGAATATCTTTCCGGCTATGACCCGTGGATGGCGCATTTCGCATCGCTGGGCATGCGCGCGCTGACCAACAGCCATGCCGTCATTGCGCGGGGCGACGACAAGATCGTCATCGCAGGCGTGACCGATCCGTCCGCGCGCAGAGCGAACAGGCCGCTCCCCGATCTCGGCCAGGCGCTGACAGGCGTTCCGGCAAACGCCCCGATTATCCTTCTCGATCACCAGCCGGCGAAGGCCCGGAAAGCGGCCGAACGCGGCGTGGCACTGCAACTGTCGGGTCACACGCACGGCGGGGCAGCGGTCGGCATCGAACGCCTTGTCGCGCGCGCCAATGGCGGCTTCGTCTCGGGCCAGTATGCGGTCGGTGGGATGACGCTCTATGTGGGCAACGGCACGGGCATCTGGCCCGGCGGGGCACTGCGACTGGGCAAGTGGGCGGAGCTGACGCGGATTACGTTGCGTGGGCGGGGTTAGGTCGCGCTCTGTATGTCGATGGGCCGGGTTCATCGTATAAACTCCGTTCTCGGATTGCCGCGATTGCCCTTGGTTGGACGTTCTCGATTGTTCGCAGCCACACGGTTTTGGAGATCGTTGTACACGCGCGCGGAATTGGGTATCCGGCTGAAGTGCGCTACGAACACGGTTAATAGGGGGCTGAAGCGTGGCGCTGCGGATCGTTGAATTCTTCGGATACGAACCGCTCGCGCCTAAAGGTCGCGAGTTCGCGGCAAAGTTGGAATGCCCTTTCACCCTAGGCGCGTGCATCAAGCCTGGACACGGCGCGTGTTCAGTAGAGCAACTGGCGAGCGGGCCGATAATTTGCTGTCCGAACCGTCTTTATGCCGACGAATACCGCGCATTGATCGAAGTCGGGCATGAAGTTTTCGGCGCTGGCACCGAACTGATAACCGCTGTCGAAGCGCGGGCGCGCAAGGCGAGCGGAATGCTTGTGGGCAATGAAGCCGTGCTCTTCGGCAAGCGGTGGGGCGGCGAACTTCCCCTTCCACGACCGCCGCGTGCCGATGGTGGCAAGGCCGGTAGCTACTACGTCGATTGGATTGTCGCGAAAATCGATGCGAACGGCGAACTCGAACAGTTCACAGCATTAGAAGTTCAAACGATCGACACGACAGGAAGCTATCGCGAACAAGCCGACGCATATTTTGCTGGCCTCCCCTTCGAAGGCAAAGGCGGGCGCGGATTCAGTGAAGCGGGTATGAATTGGGAAAACGTCAATAAGCGCATTCTGCCGCAGTTGATTTACAAAGGGCACGTTCTTCGGCGCGAAGCGAAGTGCAGCAAGGGGCTGTTTTTCATATGTCCACAATCGGTTTATGCTAAGATTATGGAGCGGCTGGGCAATCACCTGCACTCCTATCCTATCGGAAACGGCACGATCACGTTTCGGTCCTACGGTTTAGGCGAACCTGATCCCGCAACCGGACAAAGGCCCCTCGTCTTCGACGCGCAATTCACCACGACGATCGATCAAGTCGCCACCGCATTTACGTCACCGATGAACCTGCCACCGCAGGACGTGTATGCGTCCGCAATCTCGGTCGCACTTCGCTAAGCGGCTTTCCGCATTTCTTCGCTGCTCGATAGGAGCGCGAGCCCAAGCTGCCGACCTAGGATCGGTGGCACCGCGTTACCGACTTGCACGAACTGTTCGGTTTGACTGCCTTCGAACACAAACCAATCGGGGAACGATTGAAAACGCGCAGCCTCGCGAACCGTGAGCGATCGATCCTGTTCGGGGTGAATATATGCGCCCCAATGAATATCGCACTTGGTCAGGATCGTTGAAGACTGCCGATCCCACTGCAACCGGCCATAGCGTTTTGTATGATCGCAGCGGCGCGCGGCCCGCATCCCACGCGGTAGCAATTCAACCGGCACGTCGCGCCAGCTCCCCCCCGGTGGAATATGTTTCATGCGCTGCATATTGATGCTGGCGAGGCGTGGCGCAGCATGATTGAAAAGGCCGTTAGAACCTTCGCGCAACTCGGCTTGATATGCCGAACGCGGTGCCGAAGTGTAGTCGCGACCGATAGCAGACTCGCCATTGTGCAACAGCGGCAAGTCCGAAATTGCATCGAACACCGTCACAAGCGGCTGAAGGTCGCGACCATGCGTCGGTTCCGGCCACACGATCGGCTCGCCCGTTCGATTGCCCATGAAGACATATCGACGACGCTCCTGTGGCACCCCGTACTCTTCGGCCCGCAACACCCGTCGTTCAATTTGATAGCCTAGCTTCGTGAAGCCTTCGATGATTGCATGTAGTGCGGCTCCGTTTCCCGCCGACATGATGCCAGTCACGTTTTCCATCACTACCCAACGCGGCAACAGTCCTTCGACGATCCGCAGGTATTCGCGAAAGAGCGTCGAGCGCGCATCGTCCATGCCGCGTTTGTGGTTATAGACGCTGTAGCCTTGGCATGGTGGACCGCCTGTCAAAACGTCGAGTTCGCCAACGCGAAGTTTCGACGCTCGCAAGAAGTCGCCAACGGTTAAATCCTGAATTGGACCGCCTAGAAATTTCGCCGTGCCATGCGTGCGTTCGAAGGTCGCACCCGCCGCTTCGTTGAAATCGCTACCGGCGCGAACGTCAAATCCCGCTTGTCGCAAGCCTTCGGACAAACCGCCCGCTCCACAAAACAGGTCGATCGCAGTAAGACTACGCTGCATCATTTGCCGCCCCCTTTTTCGAAAGTGGCAAGGTGCCCTGTGGGCTACCGTTGCGCTCCAAATATTCGATAACAGCCTGACGGGCTACCCACGATCGCGACAGGTGGTTGCGATCGGCAAAGTCCTGAAGTTCGGTTGCCTCTTTTGGAGACAGTCCAACCGAAACGCGCGGATTCTTCGTTGGCAAGTCCAGCCTCATAACCGCTTCGAACGCTCCTACGTCTATTCAAGTTTCATCGGTGCGGCAAGGTGCTGCACTTCGCTGCACAGTGCGGCAAAACGAATCATTTATGTTCTTAATATGTTTCCAAAAACTACTTCATGCAACCGAGATCCCCAACCCTTGACATTGTCACGCTAATATAGCACAAAAAGAGAACATTGACACCTCTGCGCCTCCCAACTCGAAAGCCCCAACATGACCAAACCCAGCAAGCGCGTGCCGCGCTGGCAGGCGGCGTTTCTGCGTGCGCTGTCCAGATGCGGCAATGTGCGCATGGCCGCCGAAGCCGCCGGAATCGACAAGACCGTGACCTATACCCGCCGCAAGGCCGACCCGCGCTTTGCCGCCGTGTGGGACCGGGCAAAGGCGCGGGCGACGGTGCGGCTGTCGGCGGGGCTGGTCAGCGACCTGCGCGAGGCCGCTTCCAGTGCGGCGGACACGCGGCCGCTGGTCATCCATGCCGGGCACAGCTTCCTGCCGCCGCAGCTGCGGCGTAGCCGGGCGCTGGGGTGGAATGCGGAACGGGAGCGCGCGTTCCTGCAGCGGCTGGCCGATACGTGCAACGTGGCGGAGGCGGCGCGGAGCATCGGCATGACATTGCCGTCGATCTACAAGCGCCGGGCGAATAATTCCGTATTCCGGGAAGCCTGGGATGCGACACTCGCAGCGGGCATGGAGGCGCTGGAGGGGCAGTTGATCGAGGCATCGGTGGCGTCGCTCGACCCCGACCTCCCCCTGCCTGCCCACCTGCCGCTGGTGGATGTGGCGAGCGCGATCCACATGGTCGACATGTACCGGCGGCGTCAGGTGGGCCAGCTGCCCCGCCGCGTCACGCGCCCGTCGCTCGACGACCCGGCGATCCGCGCGTCGATCGTGCGCAAGCTGACCGCGATCGAGCGGTTGGTGGAGAGGGAGAAGGCGAGGGAGCGAAACAAGGAGGCGCGGCAACCGCGTTGAAAGGTTGCCTGCCCGAACGACGCTATTAAGGTGCCCGACGATGGCCGACGGATGGACGTTCTCGATCGATCGCGGCGGCACGTTTACCGATGTTGTTGCGCGTGCGCCCGACGGGGCGGTGATCGTGCGGAAACTGCTGTCCGAAGCGCCGGAGCGATATCGCGATGCGGCGGTCGCGGGGATCGCGGCGGTGCTGGCCGAGCACGATCCGGGCGGCGTGATCGACGCGGTGAAGATGGGCACCACGGTTGCGACCAATGCCCTGCTCGAACGACGGGGCGAACCCGTCGTGCTGGCGATCACCCGTGGGTTCGGCGACGCGCTGCGCATCGGCCACCAGGCGCGGCCCGATATCTTCGCGCGTGAGATCAAACTGCCCGAACCATTGTACGATCGCGTGGTCGAGATCGACGAGAGGGTGACGGCGGAGGGCGAAGTCCTGTGCGCGCTGGATGTGGACGCGGTGCGGCGCGACCTGCTGGCGGCATATGATGCGGGGTTCCGGGCGATCGCCATCGTGCTGATGCACGGGTGGCGCTGGACCGCGCATGAGGCGGCAGTGGCGGGCATCGCGCGCGATATCGGCTTTACGCAGGTCTCGGTCAGTCACGAGGTCGGGCCGCTGATCAAGCTGGTCGGGCGCGGCGACACGACGGTGGTCGATGCGTATCTGTCGCCCGTGCTGCGCCGTTACGTCGAGCAGGTGGTGGCGGGGATCGGATCGGACACGCGCCTGTCGTTCATGCAGTCGAGCGGCGCGCTGACCGATGCGGCGGCGTTTCAGGGCAAGGACGCGATCCTTTCAGGGCCTGCGGGTGGCATTGTCGGCATGGCGCGGACGGCGGCGCTGGCCGGGTTCGACCGCATCATCGGTTTCGACATGGGGGGCACATCGACCGACGTGTCGCATTTCGCCGGAACTTATGAGCGGACCGGCGACACGATGGTCGCGGGGGTGCGGGTGCGGGCACCTATGCTGGAGATCCACACCGTCGCGGCGGGGGGCGGGTCGATCTGCCGCTTCGACGGGGCGCGGTTGCGGGTGGGACCGGAATCCGCGGGCGCGGTGCCGGGGCCGGCCTGCTATCGCCGCGGCGGGCCGCTGACGATCACCGACTGCAACGTGCTGCTCGGCAAGGTCGACCCGGCGCATTTCCCCGCGCTGTTCGGCCCTGATGGCGACCAGCCGATCGACACAGAGATCGTCGCGACGAAATTTGCGGCGCTGTCCGAAGAGATCGCGACGACGGGCACACGCATGACGCCGCGCGCAATCGCCGAGGGGTTCGTGCGGATCGCGGTCGAGAGCATGGCGAGCGCGATCAAGCAGATATCCATCGCGCGCGGGCATGACGTGACGCGCTATACGCTTGCCTGTTTCGGCGGCGCGGGCGGGCAGCACGCGTGCCTTGTCGCCGATGCGCTGGGCATGGACCGGGTGATGATCCATCCGTTGGCGGGCGTACTGTCGGCCTATGGCATGGGGCTGGCCGACACAGGTGCGCTGCGACAGCGAACGTTGAGTGCGGCGGACGATCTGGCCAGCGTCCTGGCGGCGCTGGAGGTGGAGGCATGCGATGCGCTGTCCGCGCAGGGTTCAACCGCGACGGTGATCGAGCGGCGCGCGGCGCTGCGCTACGAGGGCAGCGATACGGCGATCGAGGTCGAGGCCGGTCCCCCCGACACGATACGCACGGTGTTCGGGGCGCTGCACCAGCAACGTTTCGGCTTCACCATGCCCGACGAGCGCGTCATCACCGAAACCGCGATCGTCGAGGCAATCGAGCGCGCGGATGCGGACGCATTGCCTCCGCCTGTAGCGGCATCCGCCGCGCCCGAAGAAGGCGGCGTCTACGACCGTGCAACACTGGGCGTAGGGGCGACGATTGCTGCCCCTGCCCTCATCGTCGATCAGGCCGCGACGACCGTCGTCGAACCCGGCTGGTCGGCACTGGTCGATCCGCTCGGCAACCTCATCCTGACGCGCGTCGAGGCCCGCGGCGCGGCCCCGGCTGCGGGCACCGAATGCGATCCGGTGATGCTGGAGATCTTCAACAACCTGTTCATGGCGATCGCCGAGGAAATGGGCGTCGCGCTGCGCAACACGGCAACGTCGGTGAACATCAAGGAGCGGCTGGATTTCAGTTGCGCCATTTTCGACGCCGACGGCGCGCTCATTGCAAATGCCCCGCATATCCCGGTGCATCTGGGGTCGATGGGCGACAGCATCCGCGCGGTCGTCGAGGCGCGGGGCGACAAGCGCGACGGGCGCGGGATGAAGCCGGGCGACGCCTATGTGCTAAACGCGCCCTACCGCGGGGGAACGCATCTGCCCGACATCACCGTCATCATGCCGGTGTTCGATGAGGGCGAGGACGCGCCCGCCTGGTATGTCGCGGCCCGCGGGCACCATGCCGACATCGGCGGAATCGCGCCGGGGTCGATGCCGCCCGACAGCAAGACTGTCCACGACGAAGGTGTACTGATCGACAATCAGCTACTCGTTGATGCCGGACACTTCCTCGAAACCGAATTCCGCGCGCTGCTGGCATCGGGTGAATGGCCCGCCCGTCGGCCCGACCGCAATATCTCCGACATCAAAGCGCAGATCGCGGCGTGTGCGCGCGGCGCGAACGAGTTGCGCCGCATTGCGGGCGAGTACGGGCGCGACACCGTCGATGCCTATATGCGCTACGTCATGGCCAATGCCGAGGAATCGGTACGCCAGTTGATCGACAAGCTGGAGTCCGGCAGCTTCACCTATGCGATGGACAATGGCGCGCAGGTCTCGGTCAGCGTGACCATCGACCGCGGCTACCGATCCGCTGCGGTCGATTTCGCCGGAACCAGCGCGCAGCTGCCCGATAATTTCAACGCGCCCTACAGTATCGCCCGTGCCGCGACGCTTTACGTATTCCGGACGCTGGTCGACGACATGATCCCGATGAACGACGGTTGCCTGCGCCCCATCACCCTGCGCGTGCCGAGCGGCTCTATGCTCGATCCACACTATCCGGCCGCCGTCGTCGCGGGCAATGTGGAAACGAGCCAGGTCATCACCGACGCGCTGTTCGCCGCGTGCAGCGGCATGGCGCCGAGCCAGGGAACGATGAACAATTTCACCTTCGGCAACGACCGCCACCAATATTACGAAACCATCGCTGGCGGTGCGGGTGCGGGGCCGGGCTTCGACGGCGCGAGCGCGGTACAGACGCACATGACCAACAGCCGGTTGACCGACCCCGAAATCCTCGAGACGCGCTATCCGGTGCTGATCGAACGCTTTGCCATCCGGCGCGGATCGGGCGGTGCGGGCAAGCATCGCGGCGGCGACGGAATAGAGCGCGCCATCCGCTTTCGCGAACCAATGCACGCGGGGATTTTGTCGAACCGCCGCGCCGTGCCGCCGTCGGGGCTGGCGGGCGGCGCCAATGCGCTGCCCGGCATCAATCGCGTCGTCCGCGCCGACGGCACCACCGAGATGCTGAGCGCGACCGCCTCTGCCGAGATGGCGGCGGGCGACATGTTCGTCATCGAGACGCCCGGGGGTGGCGGGTTCGGGCCAGAGATCGAAACGGCATGACGAATTACCTTGTCCTGTCGGGCATCCTCATCGTCGTCGTCGGATTTCTGTTGCAGCTCAATCCGTTGCTGGTCGTCATGGCGGCAGCGCTCGGTACCGGCGTGTCGGCGGGCTTCAGCCCTGTTGCGGTGATCACCGCATTCGGCAAGGCGTACAACGACAACCGTTTCATCACCGTCGTCTACATCCTGCTGCCCGTCATCGGCCTGCTCGAACGCTATGGCCTGCAGCAACGCGCACGTAGCGTGATTGCCGACCTTAAAGGAGCAACGACGGGGCGCCTGCTGATCGCGTACCTGTTGTTCCGGCAGGTCACGGCGGCGCTTGGTCTCATCTCGATCGCGGGACATGCCCAGACCGTCCGTCCGCTGGTCGCGCCGATGGCAGAGGCCGCTGCGGAGCGGCAGGACGCGAACATCGATGACGATACGCGCGAGACGGTGAAAGCCTATGCCGCGGCCACGGATAATGTGGGCGTATTCTTTGGCGAGGACATCTTCATCGCGATGGGATCGATCCTGCTGATGATCGGGTTTCTGGAGGCGAACGGCATCACGCTCGCACCGTTACAGCTTTCGGTCTGGGCGATCCCGACCGCGATCATCGCGTTTTTCATCCACGGCGCGCGACTGTTGCTGCTCGACCGGAAGCTTAAACGATGATTACGCTTCCCTGGCTCTACACGCTGGCAGGGCTGACGTTCGTTGCCTTTGCGATCCTCAGCGTACGTGACACGACCAATGGAAAGCGCTGGGGCAACGCCGCCTTCTGGGCGTTGATCGCACTCAGCTTCCTGGCGGGGAACAGCATTGGCGACCTCGGCAACGGCGTACTCGTGTTGGGCCTGGTGGCGCTCGCGGGGACGGGACAACTCGGGCGCGGCAGTCCCGAAACGACGACACCCGAGGAGCGCGCAGCATCAGCCGAACGGCGCGGCAATCGCCTGTTCCTGCCCGCGCTCATCGTTCCCGTGACAGCACTCGCGGGAACGCTGGTGCTGAAGGACAGCGGGCTGGTCGATCCCAAGCAGGTGACACTGATCTCGCTTGGCCTGGGCATGATCATCGCGCTGGCCGTCTGCTATACATGGCTTCGCCCACCCGTCCTTGCGCCCGTCGAGGAAGGCCGCCGCCTGATGGACTCGGTCGGCTGGGCCGCGGTCCTTCCACAGATGCTTGCGGCCCTCGGCGCGGTTTTCGCGCTTGCCGGAGTCGGCGGAGTCGTCGGCGGCATTGCGGGCAATATCCTGCCCGAGGGCAATCTGTTCGCCGCAGTTGCGGTCTACGCGCTGGGAATGGCGGCGTTCACGATGGTGATGGGTAACGCCTTTGCCGCCTTCCCCGTGATGACGGCGGCGGTGGGCCTGCCGGTGCTGGTCGGGCAGTTTCACGGGGATCCCGCCATCATCTGCGCCATCGGCATGCTCGCCGGTTTCTGCGGCACACTGATGACGCCGATGGCCGCCAACTTCAACATCGTGCCCGCCGCGCTCCTCGAACTGAAGGACCGCAACGGCGTGATCAAGGCCCAGGTCGGGACCGCCGTACCGCTACTGTTTTGCAACCTGCTCCTCATCTACTTCCTGGCGTTCCGATGACCATTTTTACTCCTGAACTGGCGATGAAGTTCGCCGAAATCGCGCTTGGCCACGTCACGCGCGAATATCCCAACAAGCTCGACCACACGATGGTCGGCGACGCGGATGCGCGCATCCCGCGCGACCTGCATCCCGTCTTCTTCGGCAGCTATGACTGGCACAGCTGCGTCCACGGATATTGGCTGTTGCTGCGGCTGCGCCGCATGTTCCCCGACCTTCCCTTCAGCGCGCGCATTACGGCACTCGCCGGTCAGATGCTGACGCCGGAAAAACTTGAGGCCGAGCGTGCCTATCTCGATCGCCCATCATCGCGCGGTTTCGAGCGCCCCTATGGCTGGGCATGGGCGCTCGCACTGCACCTTGAGGCAAGCAAGACCGACCAGCTATGGGCGTTCGCGCTCGAACCGCTCGCCCGCGCATTTGCCGCGCGATTCGTGGAGCATCTGCCCAAGCTGACCTACCCGATCCGCGCGGGCGCGCATGGCAACACTGCCTTCGCAATGATCCTGGCGCGCGAGTGGGCCGACGAATTCGACCTCGACCTTTTGGCATTGATCGACACGCGTATCATCGACTGGTTCGCCGACGACCGTGATTGCCCGGGCTGGGAACCCGGCGGCGACGAATTCCTGTCCGCCGCGATGGTTGAGGCGCTATGCATGCACCGCGTCCTCGACACCGGGGCATTTCGCACGTGGTTCGATGCTTTCCTTCCCCGCGCCGCAGAGGGAAAACCCGCCAGCCTCTTCACGCCCGCTTTCGTGTCCGATCCCAGCGACGGGAAAATCGCACATCTCGACGGGTTCAACCTTGTCCGCGCATGGTGCTGGCGAAGTATTTTGCCCTCATTGAACCCAGTTCTCGCCGAACGGGCGCAAACGACGGCAAAGGCCCACCTCGAAGCGAGTCTGTCCGCCGTCGCCGGGGATTACATGGGCGAACACTGGCTTGCGACCTTCGCATTGCTGGCGTTGGAAACACCGGATTGAGCGCGCCATGCTGATCCGCAATCTGATCGCCGATCTGGCACCGGTGCTCGGCTGGCTCGACCTGCTCGGCATTGGGGTTTTCGCGGCGTCGGGAGCATTGGCAGCAGCGCGGGCCCGGCAGACACTCGTGACCTTCGCCTTTTTTGCATTAGTTACCGGCGTTGGTGGCGGAACCGTGCGCGACCTGCTGATCGGTGCCCCCGTGTTCTGGGTGCAGGACTGGCGTGTACCTGCCGTGTGTCTCGCGACTGCGCTGGCGATCTGGCTTACACCGACGCGGGTGTGGAACGCGCGCGCACTCGACTGGTTCGATGCCGTGGGACTTGCCGTCTATGCGGTGTTCGGCGCGGCGAAATCGCTGGGCCTGGGCGTACCGCCCTTGCCCGCCATGATGATGGGCGTGATCACTGCATGCGTCGGCGGCATCATCCGCGACCTGCTGGCCGGCGAGCCGTCTATCCTGCTGCGTCCGGAAATCTATGTCACCGCGGCGGCACTGGCGGCAGGGCTGTTCGTTGCGCTGACGATGGCAGGATTGCCTGTGCTGATCGCCAGCGTGATCGGCGCGGCAGGCGGGTTCGGGCTGCGAGCCCTGGCGATTTCGCGCGGGCTGTCGATCCCCGCTTACAAGGATTAGCGGCCGGTCTGGCCCCGGTGCATCAGCTTTGCATCGGCCAGCACCAGCGCCACCATCGCCTCGACCACCGGCGCGCCGCGGATGCCGACGCAGGGGTCGTGGCGACCCTTGGTGACGATGTCGGTCGCCGCGCCGTCACGCGTGATGGTTTCGACCGGGGTCAGGATCGAGCTGGTCGGCTTGAACGCCACGCGCACCACCACCGGCTGCCCGGTCGAGATGCCGCCCGCAATGCCGCCCGCATGGTTGGCGAGGAATGTCGGGCCGTCATTGCCGGGTCGCATCGGATCGGCATTGGTCTCGCCGCGCAACCGCGCCGCCGCGAACCCGTCACCGATCTCGACGCCCTTGACCGCATTGATGCTCATGCAGGCACTGGCGAGTTGCGCGTCGAGCTTCATGTAGAGCGGAGCCCCCCATCCGGCAGGCACACCCGTCGCGACGCATTCGACGACGGCGCCGAGCGACGATCCCGATTTCCGCGCGTCATCGACAAGGGCTTTCCAGCGCGCGGCGGCTTTAGCGTCCGCGCAGAAAAACGGATTGCGGCCGATCTCGCCCGCGTCGAACGTTTCGGCACGATCACCGCCGATTTCGACGACATGCGCGACGATGTTGACCTCGGGGATCACCAGCCGCGCGACACCCCCCGCCGCGACCCGGGACGCCGTCTCGCGCGCCGAACTCCGCCCGCCGCCGCGATAATCGCGCAGACCGTACTTCGTGTCATATGCATAGTCGGCGTGGCCGGGGCGATAGGCGGCGGCGACTTCGCTGTAGTCCTTCGACCGCTGATCGACGTTCTCGATCATCAGGCTGATCGGCGTGCCGGTCGTGCGCCCCTCGAACACACCCGACAGAATGCGCACCGCATCCGGCTCCTGCCGCTGCGTCGTGAATTTCGACGTGCCGGGGCGCCGCTTGTCGAGGAACGGCTGGAGATTGGCTTCGGACAGACTCAGACCAGGCGGACAGCCATCGACGACCGCACCGAGCGCAGGCCCGTGCGATTCACCCCAGGTCGTGAAGCGAAAGAGATGGCCGAAGCTGTTATGGCTCATCAGCTCAACGCGATATCCGGCGCATCTTCGGCCTTCATACCCACGACCTGATACCCGGCATCGACATAGTGCGTCTCGCCCGTCACGCCCGATGCCAGGTCGCTGCACAGGTACAGCCCCGCGCCGCCGACATCCTCTATCGTCACATTCCGTTTCAGCGGCGAATTCAGCTCGTTCCATTTGAGGATATAGCGGAAATCGCCGATGCCTGATGCCGCGAGCGTCTTGATCGGCCCGGCCGAAATCGCATTCACGCGGATATTGTCGCGGCCAAGATCGACCGCGAGATATTTGACGCTCGTCTCCAGAGCCGCCTTCGCCACGCCCATCACGTTATAATGCGGAATAACTTTTTCCGCGCCATAGTAGCTGAGCGTCAGCAGGCTGCCGCCATTTGGCATTATCGCCTGTGCGCGTTTGGCCACCGCGACGAACGAATAGACACTGATATTCATCGTCATCAGGAAATTGTCGAGGCTGGTGTCATAGAACCGCCCGCGAAGTTCGTTCTTGTCCGAAAAGCCGATGGCGTGGACGACGAAATCGATACTGGGCCAGCGGCTGGCCAGCGCTCCGAAGGCTTTGTCGAGTTCGGCCATGTCGCTGACGTCGCAGTCGATCAGGAAATCGCTGCCGAGTTCCGCAGCAAGCGGACGCACACGCTTTTCGAGCGCTTCGCCCTGATAGCTAAATGCGAGTTCGGCCCCGGCCTCCGACAGTTTTTTTGCGATTCCCCACGCCAGCGAACGATCGTTGGCGAGACCCATGATGAGGCCACGTTTGCCCTGCATCAGCATAGATTACTTACTCCCTTGGGAGGCCTCTAGCGCATCCGGCGGCGTTTCCGAAAGGGCCGCGTTGAGATGGGCACCAACGGTGAAGCCGAGTCCGACAACCCAGAAGAAAATCAACGAGATGATGACGCCGGCAAGACTGCCATAGGTCAGGTCGTAGCTCGACAATTTCGACAGGATCAGCGGCAACAGCGCGACCGCGCCGTACCACCATAATGCAACGAGCAGGGCGCCCGGCCATTTCGGCGCCTTCGAATAGCGGTACCGGCTGGGCGTCAGCAGCCACATGATGACATAGATCGCACCCCAGGTGATGAACAACGGCAGCAAGCGCCCGATTTGGATCCACCCGACCATGTCGTCCGCAAACGGCAACAGGCGATAGACGAACTGTTCGGCCGCGATCAGCACGATCTGGAGCGAGAATGCGACCATCATCAGGATGACCGCGCCGACGATGATACCGATCGAACTGAGCCGGTAATGCCAGAACGGCACGGTCGAGCGCGTCCCGTAAGCCTTGCGCAGGATGTCGCGCACCGTCTCGATAAAGCTGCCGACGGTCCACAGCCCGACGAGGCCGCCGATCCACAGGAGTGAACCGGTCCGCGCGGTCAGCACATCCTGGATCGGTTGGCGCAGCACCGTTTGCACAGCGCTCGGCAAGGAGGCGAACACCGAATTGACCGCGCGCAACGTATCGGCGTCGCGCCCGACCAGGCTGGCGAGCGCGGCCATGACGATGAAGAACGGAAACAACGTCAGCAACGTCAGGTAGGCGAGATTGCCGGCGTGGACGAACCCGTCGTTGAACACGCCGACGATGACGCGCCACGCCACCTCGCGCACCCGGCCCAACACACTCAGGCGCGTCAGGCGATGTTCGGCAACTTCCTCGTCCCCCTGCGCCAGATGCTTGTCGCGCTCCGCCGGCGAAAGGGGTGAGGGATCTTCCTGCATCCCTGTCTAGACGCCCAGACGTGCCCTTGGGTTGCCAAGGCTTTCTTTCGCGCCTTCCGCCCAATCCTTGAGCGCGGCATCGTCGGGCACCTCTACCATCAGCGTCACGAGCTGGTCGCCCCGCGCACCGCCCTTGCCGGTGAAGCCACGGTTGCGAAGGCGCAGTACCTTTCCGGAAGAGGTCGAGGGCGGCACTTTCAGCATGACCGGGCCATCGACGGTTGGCACCTTGACCTCCGCACCCAGCACGGCTTCCGACAGCGTGATCGGCAGGTCGAGCCGTACGGCATCGCCATCGCGGCGGTAATAGGGATGGCTGCCGATCTCGATCGTCACGATCGCGTCGCCCGCCCCGCCCTGCCCCTGTTCGCCCTTGCCGCCCAGCCGCATCTGCGTACCGGTCTCGACACCGGCGGGCAGTTTCAGGTCGATCGTCTTGCCATCGGCCAACGTAATGCGCTGTGGACGCGAAGCCGCCGCATCCTCGAAGCCCACGGCCAGCCGATAGCCGACGTTCGCACCCTTGGGTTGCGGGCGGCCGCCGAACGGATTGCGCCCGCCGCCGCCGCGCCCGCCGAACAGCCCTTCGAATATGTCGCCGAAATCGGCACCACCCTGCTGGAACTCGAACCCGCCCGCGGGGCTGCCACGCCCGCCGCCCCCGCCGCCATAACCAAAGGGTGCTGCCGGATTGCCGTCACCGTCGATCTCGCCCCGGTCGAACCGTGCGCGCTTGTCCTTGTCGGACAGCAGATCATAGGCAGAGGTCACCTTGGAGAACCGCTCCGTCGCTGCCGGATTGTCAGCATTGCGGTCGGGGTGAAGCTCCTTGGCGAGCTTGCGATATGCTTTCTTGATGTCGGCCTCGGTCGCGCCGCGCGCGACGCCGAGAGTGGAATAGGGATCAGCCATGCGCGCTCACCTAGTTATCGCAGCGTCCGCCATCAACTCATCCTCTGGCGCAACATCGACCGACACAGTCATTGTCTGCGCGCCAGAGCCAAGAAACACGCCGTCGATCGGTGCAATCTCCGAATAGTCGCGGCCGATGGCGATGACGATATGGTCGCCGGCCATCCAGATGCCGTTGGTCGGATCAACCCCCTCCCATCCCCGTTGAGGGCCGCACCACACCAGCACCCAGGCGTGCGTCGCATCGGCGCCGACGAGCCGCGCTTCGCCGGGCGGCGGCAGCGTGCGGAGATAGCCCGACGCATAGGCCGCCGGAATGCCGTGCGCGCGCAGGCCCGCGATCATCACCTGTGCGAAATCCTGACACACGCCGTGGCGATGCGCGAAGGCCTCTGCCGGTCGCGTCGCGGTGTGCGTCGCGTCGGGGTCGTAAGCGAACTCGCGCTGGATGCGTTGGGCGAGCGCCAGTGCGGCCTGGGTGACCGAACGATCGGGCCGCAGATCCTCCGCACACCAGTCGGCAATCTCCGGGCTCAGCGCGACCATCGGCGATGCGAACAGATAATTGGCGGGGCCGTTCGCACTGACGTCACGGCTGGCGCGCGCGAAGGCGGCGACCGTCGCGATGTCGGGATCGTCGGGCAACATCATCGGTACCTGCCGGTCGACATCGACGATCGCGGTGCTGACGATAGTCAGGCGCGACACCGCCGCCGGAATCGTCAGGCGCGTGACATTGGCGAGCGAGGCATCGGCGCGCGCCAGCGTAAGGTCACCGACCGGTTCGACGCGCAGGTCATGCTCGATCAGTTCCTGCCCCGACCACAGGATCGGTTTCAGCCGCAGGTTACAGCGCGCGAAACGCACCGGTGCGCCATAGGTAAAGCGCGTCTCATGACGTATGTGATATCTCATGCTCCCGGTCTCACGCCAGCGTCATCCCCGGCGCGCGGAGCGGCTCTCCGCCGCGCAGGAAAAAGCGGCGCGCGATGGTGTCGTTGAGTGTCAGCAGCCGGTTCTCGATTCCCTGTACGGCATGGGTATCGAGGTTTTCCGCACGGAACGTCGCAAGGGTCGCAGCCAGGGCCGTCGCCTCGACCTGCTGCGCCTCCGCCATGCCATCGTCCGACAAGCGCGGCAGTGCCGCGAGATGCGCCCCGATCGCCTCGACCTGGAAAGCCAGGCTGCGCGGGTTCGAGGCGTCGAGCGCGATCAGGTCGCGTGCGGCCCGCGCCGAAAGATTGCCCGGATAACGCTGGCGATAGGAGATTGCGCTGCTCGACAGGTCGAGAAGAAGCGCGAGATCGTCCGCCGTCGCATCGGGCACGTCGAAACACTTGAGCAACCGACAGACACCGACCGCGCGCTCGAGCCGCCGCCCGAGGTCGAGGAAGCGCCAACTCGCGGTGCGGCCCATGCTTTCGGCCGAGAGCCCGGCCAGCGCCGCCAGCCGTTCGGCCAGCGCCGCCGCACGCGTCACCAGCGGCCCCTCGTCGGGCAAATCCTTGTCGAGCAGCCGCCAGACGTCTGCCGACAGCCGTTCGCGCGAACCCGCGCCGATGCCGCGCGCCAGGTTCATGACCGTCGTGACGCTCGCGTTCTGGCTTGTATCGCCGAACGCCGTTCCCAGCGGCGCCCCGACCGGCGCCGCGCCGCTGGCAGCGATCATCGCATCCAGACGACCTGCCGTGGCAACACCCAGCGTCGCGCCACTGTCCACATCGGCCGAACCGCCAAGCGCACCCCGCACCAGCGCAAGGATGTTTTCTGCACGCTCCAAATAACGCCCGAGCCAGAACAGATTGTCCGCCACCCGTGACGGCAGGGTGCCGGGATTGCGGCGAATCGCCACTTCCTCGTCGGCGGTGAGCAGGGTCAGCGGTGTGACCGGGCGTTTGGCGACTACGACGGCGTCGGTCGAATAGGCCCCTTCGCCCAGCACGACGGCGCGGGCGTCAGTATCGGCACCGATCCGCACGAACCCGCCGGGCATGACGCTCCACGCGCCGTTGGCATCGCGCGCTGCAAAGACGCGGAGCGAATAGGGGCGCGGTACCAGCGTACCATCGTCGCCGACGCTGGGCAGCGTTGCGAGCCGGACGATCTCCTGCCCGACATAATCTACGCCGCGCATCTGCATATCGGCGATGAGCGCGTCGCGGTCTGCGCCCTCGAAGCTGCTGCCGAGGCGCGGCTCACGGCTACCGAGCCGGCGCGGTGGCGTTGGAAACGCAGGAGCGATGACCATGCGGTCGAGCGCGCCCAGCACTTCGCCACGCTCGCGGTCCTGCCCGCACCACCAAGTCGCGAGATTGGGTAGGCGCAGATCCTCGCCCGTCATCCGCACCGACAGACGCGGCAGGAACGCGCCGAATGCCGCAGCCTCGAGTACACCGGCACCCGGTCCGTTGGCGACGACGACATTCCCTGCGGCAAAGGCATCGATCAGCCCGGCCACCCCGACACGCGAGTGCGAATCGAACGCGAGCGGATCGAGCAGACGCGCGTCAATCCGCCGCCATAGCGCATCGACCCGCTTGAACCCCTCGATCGTGCGCAAGTACAGTTTGTCGTCATAGGTCGCGAGGTCTTCGCCCTCGACCAGCAACAGGCCGAGGTAGCGTGCAAGATGCGCCTGTTCCGCATAGCTCGGATTCAGCCGTCCCGGTGTCAGCAGCGCGATACGCGGATCGGACCGGCGACACGCCGCCGCGATCCCCGCACGCAGATCGGCGAAGAACGGCGCGAGGCGTTCGATGTGAAGCCGCGACTGGAGCCCTGGCAGGACACGGGTCAGCGCCAACCGGTTTTCAAGCGCGTAGCCCGCGCCGACCGGATTGCGCGTATGGTCCGCCAGCACCCGCCAGTCACCCTTTGGCCCGCGCGCCAGATCGGCAGCATAGACCTGTAGGTGATGTCCGCCCGGCGGTGGCAGACCGACCATCGGCCGCAGGAAATTGGGGCTGCCGTTGAGGAGCGCCGCGGGAACGAGGCCGTTCCCGACCAGCCGCTGCGCGCCATAGATATCGGCAAGCAGCAGTTCCATCAGGTTGGCGCGCTGAACGATGCCGTCCGAAATGCCGCGCCATTCGCGCTCGGGAATCATCAGCGGCAGAGGCGACAGCGGCCAGCGGCGATCCTCCGCCCCGTTCCCGGTGCGATACCCGGTACCGATATCGGCAGCCTGTCGTTCGGCGCGGATTCGCAGACTTGTGAGGTCGCCGTCCGCCGCCTCCGCGACTTCGGAAAGCATCGCGGTCCACTCATTGTCGTCGGACAACGCGCTATCGCCTTTTTTCACGCGCGACCGGTAATCGGCGAGCAGGGCGCGCGCAGAGACTTCGTGGTCCAGCGAAACAGGTATCGCGCTAGCCAACGCTGTGTCCCATCCTGTGCGCCGTCCCCGTTTTCCCCACTCTGTCTTACCTATGGCCACAGGCCTTGCCGCATTGCAACACGCAAACCTGAGGGCCTATGGCGTATCTATGGCCAACGATCCCCACGCCCTGTTCGATATCTGGATGGCGGACGCCGAAGCAAGCGAGACGAACGATCCCAATGCGATGGCGCTGGCGACCGTCGATTCGCGCGGTCAGCCGTCGGTGCGGATGGTCCTGCTCAAGGGGCACGATCCGCGCGGCTTTGTTTTCTACACCAACCAGCAGAGCCGAAAAGCCGACGATCTCGCCGATACGGCCCGTGCGGGACTGTTGTTTCACTGGAAATCGCTGCGTCGGCAGGTGCGGATCGACGGCCCCGTCGAGACCGTGACCGGTGCAGAGGCCGACGCCTATTTCGCGACGCGCGGCCGCATCTCGCGGCTGGGGGCCTGGGCATCGGACCAGTCGCGCCCGCTCGCCGATCGCGCAACGCTTGAGGCCCGGCTGGCCGAGGTGACGGCACGCTTCGATGGCGGCGACATCCCCCGTCCGCCGCACTGGTCGGGGTATCGGGTGCGGCCCGAAACCATCGAGTTCTGGGAAGACGGCGCACACCGCCTTCACAACCGCCGCCTGTTTACGCGAGCGGGTGACGGCTGGACCGAGGGGCTGCTCTACCCGTGAGCGAGGGTCATCATCATGGACCTCAGGCCCGCGCCCGCGCAGCGCTGACCAGCCGCGCCGCGATTGCCAGCATATCGATGGCGACATTCCTGTTGCTGCTGAAGCTATGGGCATCGGCGCAGACGGGCTCGGTCGCGATGCTGGGATCACTGGCCGACACGGGCCTCGACCTGCTGGCGTCGCTCGTCACATTCTATGGTGTGCGGACGGCCGCGCAGCCCGCCGACCGCGAGCATCGCTTCGGCCATGGCAAGGCGGAGGCGCTGGCGGCATTGTTTCAGGTCGTTGTCATCGCCCTGTCGGCTATCGCCATCCTCTACCGTGCGGTCCATCGACTGATTGAGGGACAAACGACCGCGCATGCCGAATATGGCATCGGGGTTTCGCTGGTCGCGATCGTAGCAACGGTCGGGCTGCTCGCCTATCAGCGTCATGTCATCACAAAGACCGGTTCGGTCGCGATCCACGCCGACCATGTCCATTATCAATCCGATGTACTGCTCAACTGCGCGGTCATCGCCGCGCTTGTACTCAACCAATATGTCGGGATCACCTGGGCCGATCCGGTGTTCGGCGTTGGCATCGCCATCGCACTGTTCGTGGGTGCGTGGCGCGCCACCTCCAGCGCGATCAACCAATTGATGGACCGGGAGTGGCCCGAAGAAAAACGGCAGCGCTTTCTGGAGGTTGCAGCGCGGCATCCGGCGCTTGCAGGCATTCACGACCTGCGAACCCGGTCGTCGGGAACGCAGGATTTCGTCCAGTTCCATGTCTGGATCAACCCTGCCATGACGGTGGCCGAGGCACACAATATTACCGAAGAGGCCGAAGCTGCACTGGAGGCCGAATTCCCCGGCGCGGAATTCCTTATCCATCTCGACCCGCAGGGAAATGTGGACAAGGAGGGCGTACTGCCCACTGCGCTGGCCGAGGAACCGATGGCATGATGATCCCCTTCGCACAGATCGATGCGTTCGCCGACCGGCCGTTCACGGGAAACCCTGCAGCGGTCATGCCGCTCGACGCATGGCTCGACGACGCCGTGCTTCAGGCCATCGCGAGCGAAAACAACCTCAGCGAGACGGCTTTCCTGATCCCGGATGGGACAGGCGCATCCGACTATGAACTACGCTGGTTCACCCCTGCCGCCGAAGTCGCCCTGTGCGGCCATGCCACGCTGGCAAGCGGACATTTCGTGCTGTCGATGGATCAGTCGCTCGCCCGCGTCACGTTTCGCACGCGGCAGGCGGGTGTGCTTGAAGTGGCACGCCACGGGGCCGATTACGCGCTCGCCCTGCCCGCCTGGATGCCATCGAAGAAAGCATTGCCCGCGATCATAAAGGCATTGGGTATCGAAACACCGGTCGAAACGCTGTGGCATGACAAAGGCTATGCGCTGGTCATCGTTGAGGACGAACGCACCGTTCGGACACTGGCGCCGGATATGACGGCTCTTTCGAAGTGTGGCGACATCGTCGCCATCGTCAGCGCCCCCGGTGAAGAAACCGACATCGTCAGCCGCGTGTTTACGCCCGCATTCGATATTCCCGAGGATCCGGTAACCGGTTCAGCACATGCAGTGATGGTGCCTTGGTGGGCGAACCGGCTGGAACGCGACACTTTCGTCGCTTACCAGGCGAGTGCTCGGGGCGGCTATGTCGGCTGCCGCATGGCGGGGGAACGGGTGATCCTGACCGGAAACTGCATCTCAGTAATCGAGGGTATGTTCCGCCTTTAGGCGGCCCGCGCCAGTTCGACCGCCTCGGTTTCCTCAATCCAGCCACCCCCGACAACGCGATCACCAGCATAGAATACCGCTGCCTGTCCGGGTGCCACGCCATATTCCGGCGCGTCGAAAACAAGACGATCGCCGTCGAGACTGGCAGGAACCGGCTTTGCCATCGAACGCACGCGGGCAGTGAGTGACACATCCGGCATCGGGCCGATCAGATTGATTTCCGACAGCTGTGCAGATGCGACTGCGAGAGCGGCCCGTGGCCCGACGATGACCTGATTCGCCGCAGCATCCAGGCGAACAACATAGAGCGGTTCAGCGAGGCCACCGATTTCGAGGCCACGCCGCTGACCGATCGTAAAGCCCAGCACGCCATCGTGCCGCCCCAGCACCCGGCCCGACAGATCGACGATATCGCCCGCGACACCGGCATCTGGTCGCAGCTTACGGACCAGGCCGGCATAATCGCCGTCGGGCACGAAACAGATGTCCTGGCTGTCGGGCTTGCCCGCAACGCCAAGCCCCAGTTCGGCGGCGATGGCGCGCACAGCAGGCTTCTCCATGCCGCCGAGCGGAAAGCGCAGGAATTCCATTTGCGCGGAGGTCGTCGCGAACAGGAAATAGCTCTGGTCGCGCGCCAGATCGACGGAACGATGCAACTCGGGGCCATCGACGCCGACAACGCGCCGAACATAATGCCCGGTCGCCAGGCAATCGGCACCCAGATCCTTGGCCAGCGCGAACAGATCGGTGAACTTCACGCCCATGTTGCATCGGACACAGGGAATGGGCGTCCGTCCCGCGACATAATCGTCAGCAAACCGGTCGATCACGGAATCGCGAAAGCGTGATTCGTGATCGAAAACATAATGCGCGATACCCAGCCGGTCGGCGACGGCGCGCGCATCGCGAATATCTTGCCCGGCACAACAACTGCCTGGTCTCTGCACCGCTGCGCCATGATCGTAGAGCTGGAGTGTGACGCCGATCACTTCCGCCCCGCTGCGCGCCGCAAGCGCGGCCACGACGGACGAATCGACGCCACCCGACATCGCCACGACGATGCGCGCGCCCTGCGCGGGCCGGTCAAGCTGGAAAAGGTCGGACATCACCAGCGCCATTTAGAGTGCGACAACAATTTTCGCCATGGTTTACGCGACCTTCACGACCGGCGGGCCATGAGGGGGCATGGATTACACCTTTTCCCGCCGATTCGCCGCTGGCACCGGGACCGTCGACCTTGACGTGCTGTTGGCAACGATCGGTGCGACACAGGCGGCAAGCCCCACGGCACGGGCACAACAGCGACTGATCGCTCAGGACAAGGTCCAGCAGCACGACAACCCGCGCCTTGCCCTGTTTGCAGACCCCGAGCGCGGTGCCCCGACCGATTTTAGCATCGCCAGTTTCGCGCCGGCGTTCAGTCTTCGTCAACCTAAGTGAAGGCCGTGTTTACCTTGGCATTTTAGCGTTCTTTCAATTGCCCGTCCGTAAGGGTGTTTCACAAGTTGGTGTTCGGCTCCCCAAGGGACCGCTTCCGAGGTACGAATGATCGAGAACCAGAAAATCCGCCCCGCACAGGTCATTGGTCCGCTAGGCGAGCCGTTGACGATGGCGTCGCTGCCACCGCCATCGACAACGCGTTGGGTCGTTCGCCGCAAGGCTGAAGTCGTGGCTGCCGTAAATGGCGGTCTGTTGTCGGTCGATGACGTCTGCGATCGCTATGGTCTGACGCTCGAGGAATTCGCCGGATGGCAGCGCGCCGTTGATCGGTCAGGGATGCCCGGTTTGCGCGTCACACGAATCCAGCACTACAAGTCGTTGTACGAGCGCCAGCAGAAATACTGACGTCGACGGCAGCGTAACAAAAGAAGGGCTCGTGGAACCGCACGGGCCCTTCGCGCGTCTGACGTTCCGTACATCGTTCAGCCAGCACGGCTGAACGGAAAACGGGAGGTCTCTACCATGTCTTTCATTCTCTGGATCATCATCGGCGGTGTCATCGGCTGGCTTGCGAGCATCGTGATGCGCACCGACGGTCAACAGGGACTTTTCCTGAACATCATCGTCGGTATCGTGGGTTCGGCATTGGCCGGATTCTTCGGCGCCGGCACGATCAACAACAGCAACATGCTTGCCCCGCTACCGCTGCTCTATTCGTTCATCGGCGCGGTCGTTCTTTTGGCGATCGTCAATCTGGTGCGTCGCGGCAGCGTTCGCTAAACTCTACACGATTGGCGGGGTGTGCCTGGGGCACACTCCGCTATCTCCTTACAGTGATGACGACGCGGTAAAGCGCGAGGAGGCTAATTGCGCCTGCAGCTGCGGCAATATTGCCTGCGACTTCGCTATACAGATCCAATCCTGCAGCCTGCCATGTCAGACCACCAAGAATCGCTCCGGCCATGCCCAGCAATGCGGAGACGACGAGACCGCCAGGATCGCGACCCGGCATGACCAGTTTACCGACAAGTCCAATGATCAGGCCGATAGCGATCCAGCCGAAAATCGCCCCCATGGCGCCACTTCCTTCCATTCAACTCCCCCGTTATAAGCGGCGTCGCACGCAAAAACGAAGCCGAAAACAGCGGAATCGAGCGCCTGTTTTTTCGGACTACCGCATTGCACATGGCCGCTTGAGCCAGGTGACTTGTTGGTGTAATACACTGACACGACAGAAATTGAAACGGCTGGAAGCTGATCATGAATTACGAGACGGGTTTCGCGCGGGGGCGCGAACACATCGAAGCGGTTGACGAGATCGACGGCACCGCACGCCGTCGGCGCATGATCGTGATCGGTGCCGTCATCGCGGTCTTGATCATTCTTTTCGTTGGCTATCGTGTGCTGGCTCCAGCCTCCACCACTAAGGACGGCGCGGGTGGGACATCGAAGCAGGCCGCGACCGTCACCGTGATCGTTCCGGGGCGACAGTCCGTGAGCAGAACCGTCTCGTCGACGGGTAACCTTGCCGCCAGGCGGGAAATGCCCGTGGGTGTTGCCGGCGAGGGCGGACAGGTCGCACAGGTTCTGGTCGAACCCGGCACCTGGGTCAGCGCAGGGCAGGTGCTCGCCACCATCGACCGCCGCGTCCAGTCGCAGCAGATCGCTTCGCTCGCAGCATCCGTAAATGTTGCAGAGGCGGATGCGCGAATCGCACAATCGGAACTCGACCGGGCACAACTGCTTGTGGCACGCGGTTTCATCTCGAAGGCCGATATCGATCGCAAGACGGCCACTCGCGACGCTGCCCGCGCGCGTGTCGGTGTGGCCCGGGCACAGCTCGGGCAACAACAGGCATCGACCTCGCGTCTCGACATTCGCGCACCCGCCGCCGGGCTGGTTCTCGAACGCCGTATCGAACCGGGTCAGGTCGTGTCCGCAGGATCGGGCGTGTTGTTCCGCATGGCAAAGGGCGGCGAGCTCGAAATGTTGGCGCGACTGGGCGAACAGGATCTCGCGCGCATGTCTGTCGGGCAGCGCGCGAGCGTGACGCCGGTCGGCACCGCCCAGGTTTTTGAAGGGCAGATCTGGCAGCTGTCACCCGTGATCGACCCGACCACCCGCCAAGGCTTGGCGCGCATCGCCCTGTCCTACGACAAGGCACTTCGTCCGGGTGGGTTTGCGACTGCCAAGATTATCAGTGGCGTGACAGACGTGCCCCTGTTGCCGGAATCGGCGGTGCTGAACGATCAAAAAGGCAGCTTTGTCATGATCGTGGGCAAGGGCAACAAGGTCGAACGGCGCGACGTGAAAGTCGGTGACGTGAGCAATGCAGGCGTGACGGTAATGGAGGGGCTGACCGGAAACGAGCAGGTCGTCCTGAGCGCAGGCGCGTTCCTGAACCCCGGTGAAGTCGTCATCCCGCAGCGCGCCAAGACCGCGGGCTAGAGTCAGCTAGGAAGCACGTGTCATGAGTTTCCGTAATATCTCGGCCTGGGCAATCCGCAATCCCGTCGCGCCGATCGTCCTTTTCGTGGCGCTGATGCTCGCCGGCATGCTCTCATTTTCGCGCATGAGCGTGAACGATTCACCCGACATCGATTTCCCCGCAGCCCAGATCAACATTTCGCAGCCGGGCGCCGCTCCCAGCGAGATGGAAACACAAGTCACGCAAAGGGTCGAGGCCGCTGTGCGCGGCGTGACGGGTATCGACGAAATCAATTCGTCCGTCCGCGAAGGATCGTCGAGCACGTTCGTCCAGTTCACGATCGGCACACCGATCGATCGTGCCGTGAACGATATCCGCGATGCGGTGACCAACATCCGCAGCGACCTGCCCGATGGCATTCTGGAACCACAGGTGTCACGCGTCGATGTCGGTGGCAGCGAGATTGCAATCTTCTCCGCCGAATCCAGGGATATGTCGCTCGAAGAGCTCAGTTGGTATGTCGACAATACCGTCGCCAAGAAGCTGCGAAGCGTTTCCGGCGTCGCAGCAGTCACGCGCAGCGGGGGGGTCAGTCGTGAAATTCGCGTCGTGCTCGATCCTGCGAAACTTCAGAGCCAGGGTCTGACCGCGTCACAGGTCAACGCCCAGCTGCGCGCGATAAACCTGAATGCTGCCGGTGGGCGGGCAGAAGTTGGCGGGTCCGAACAGTCGGTACGGGTACTTGGCAACGCGAAAAACGCGTTTGCACTAAGCCAGATGAATATCTCCGTCGGCGGTGGGCGGACGGTCAAGATTGCCGATATCGCGACCGTGCGCGACGGCTATGCCGAACAGCGCACCTTCGCGAAGATGAACGGTCGTCAGGTTCTCAGCTTCTCGATCGAACGGTCGAAGGGCGCATCCGACGTGTCGGTCTACAAGGAAGTCAATAAACAGCTTGATGCGCTCAGGAAGGCCAATCCGAAGGTTTCCTACACCGAGCTTTTCACGTCGGTAAACTACACGATGGACCAGTATAAGTCGGCCATCCATGCGATGATCGAGGGTGCGGTTCTTGCGGTTCTGGTCGTGTGGCTGTTCCTGCGCGATTGGCGCGCGACGCTGATCTCTGCGATCGCCATCCCGCTTTCCGCCATTCCGGCATTCTGGTTCATGGACATGCTCGGCTTTACGCTGAACTTCCTGTCGCTGCTGGCACTCAGCCTGGTGGCGGGTGTTCTCGTCGATGATGCCATCGTCGAAATCGAAAACATCGTCCGGCATATGCGGATGGGCAAAACCGCCTATCAGGCGTCGATCGACGCCGCAGACGAAATCGGACTCGCGGTGCTCGCAACGACGATGTCGATCGTTGCCGTCTTCCTGCCGGTTGGCTTGATGCCGGGCATATCTGGCCAGTTCTTCAAGAATTTCGGTCTTACCGTCGTCGCCGCTGTGCTGGTCAGCCTCGCTGTCGCGCGCCTCATTACACCGATGGTTGCGGCCTATTTCCTCAAGTCGCACGGCCACGCCGAACATGGCGGCGGCTGGCTGATGGACGCTTACCAGAAGGCGCTTTACTGGACGCTCGATTCCAGCAAGGTGGCCGAGCGCCGCGGGACGACGCGCTGGTCCCGCATCTGGGCGCGCCGCGTGGATCATCGTTTGTGGACGATGGGAATCGGCCTGCTGACATTTGTCGCCACAATCGTCGCATTCATGGGCATTCCCATGACCTTCATGCCAGATCAGGACAATGATTTCAGCCAGGTGCGCATATCGCTGACCCCTGGCTCGACCTTGCAGCAGACCGAGGTGGTGGCAGACCGCGTCCGTACCATGTTGCAGGACGCCCCCGAGGTTCAGTCGGCTTTTTCGCGCATCAACGTCGGTAACGCGAATATCTTTCTGACCCTCAAGCCAGACCGAAAAGTCACCAGCGTCCAGTTCCAGCGGAGCTGGCAGGGTCGCCTGAACAAGGTCGCCGACGCACGCGTCGGTTTCCAGTCGCAATCGGGCGGTGGTCCGGGCAGTGCGGGTCGCGATATCACGATCACGCTGGGCGGCGACGATCCAGAATTGCTCAACCAGACCGCAAACAAGATTGTCGAGGAGATGAAGGGACTGCCGCAGCTCGTGGCACCGCGAACCAATTCGGACATGCAGCGGCCCGAAATCATCATCAAGCCGCGCACGCAGCTGGCGGCCGAACTCGGTGTCACGACGCAGGCCCTCAGCTCGGCGATCCGTATCGCAACCTTGGGCGACATCGACCAGAACAGCGCGAAATTCTCTTTAAACGACCGGCAGATACCAATTCGTGTCCAGCTGGGCGAAGAGGCGCGGCGCAACCTCGCCAATATCGAAAACCTTCCGGTGCCGACGGTCTCCGGAGGCTCCGTGCCACTGAAGGTCATTGCCGATATCAGTTTCGGTTCGGGCCCGGTGATCGTTCAGCGAACAAACCAGATCCGTCGCGTATCGCTGGGCGCCGACCTTGCTCCCGGCCTCGTGTCCGGCGACGTGACCCCCAAGATCGACGCCCTTCCCACCATGAAAAACCTGCCCCAGGGTGTGGCGAAGCTCAGCCTGGGTGACGCAAAGTGGCAGGCCGAGATGCTCGTGAGCTTCGTGATCGCGGTCATCACCGGTATCCTGCTCGTGTTCGCGACGCTGGTATTGCTTTACAAGCGTGTCCTGCCGCCGCTCGTCAACATGGGGTCGCTGTTGCTTGCCCCGCTTGGCGGAGCCATCGCGATTCGCCTTACCGGCGATCCTGTCTCGATGCCGGTGATGATCGGGATGCTGCTGTTGCTCGGTATCGTCGCCAAGAATTCGATCCTGCTGGTCGACTTCGCGCTTGAGGAAATCGACAAGGGCGTCGATCCGCATACGGCAATCATGGATGCGGGCCACAAGCGCGCACAGCCGATCGTCATGACCACAGTTGCGATGGTCGCGGGCATGATTCCCGTGGCGCTGTCCCTGTCGGGCGATGGCAGTTTCCGCGCACCGATGGGTGTAACCGTTATCGGCGGTCTTATCGTATCGACAGTGCTTACGCTGTTGCTCGTGCCTGCGAGCTTCAGTCTGGCAACCGGTTTCGAACGGCGCATGGGTCCATGGTTATCGCGGACGCTAACGAATGGTGGCGAAGGTGCTCCAAAGCCGCTTCCCGCCGAGTGAACCGAATGCAATCCGGCGCGTTATCGACGGATGACCGCGCGTAACCGTTTCGCCCCAGGCTTGTCGGTCGCGATTCCGGTTCAGGGAGGCGCTGCCGAAATGCGCGCGGTCGCCACCGCTCTCCTGCTGCTCATGGCGATGATTTATCTCGTCACGCGCGTCTATGAGCCACTCCATCCTGCCATAGGTTTCGTGAAGGCCTTTGCCGAGGCGGCGATGGTCGGCGGCATGGCGGACTGGTTCGCCGTAACCGCGTTGTTCCGCCATCCGCTCGGCATCCCCATCCCGCACACGGCGATCATCCCGCGCAACAAGGACCGGATTGGCGAAACGCTGGCAGTATTTCTGCGCGATAATTTTTTGACGCCCCAGGTCGTTGCGCGGCGCATGGTACGCATTGACGTTGCAGGAGCGGCTGGACGGTTCCTGACCAACGCTCCTGATCGTGGCGGACGCCTGAAAGAAGGAGCGTCGAGGATCGCTGCCGACGTGCTTGGTGCGCTCGACCCCGAACGGCTGGGCGGGATGGTCAAGGGCGCGATCTCTTCGCGGATCGCCGATCTCGACCTCGCTCCCCTGCTCGGTCAGGCACTGGCCGCGGCGATCAGCGAGGGGCGGCATCGCCCGCTGATCGACGGCATCGTGCGCTGGTCGGCGAAGACACTGGAAGCGAACGACACGCTGGTGCGCGACATGATCCACGCCCGCGCAGGGGGCGTGTTGCGCTGGACCGGACTCGACGAAACGCTCGCCAACAAGATTATCGACGGCTTGCAGAAAATGCTCGGTGAGATGGTCGAGGATCCCGACCATGCGCTCCGCGCCAAGGCGGAAGAGGGGCTGGCCCACCTCGCCATCGACCTGCAGGACGACCCGAAGATGCAGAAGCGGGTCGCCGACTTCCGCGACGAGATCATGCGCAATCCGGCAATGCGGAAATGGCTGGACGGCCTGTGGGAATCCGCTCGTGCCGCGATGCTGCGTGCCGCGCGCGACCCCGAAAAGGCGCTTGCCGGCAAGTTCGGCGACATGCTGATGCAACTCGGCCAGACGCTGCAGGACGATCCACAGCTCCGCACGACACTCAACCGGTTCACGCGGCGGACGGCGGTGGGTGCAGCGGCGACCTATGGTGACGCCATCGTCCGCCTGGTCAGCGACACGGTGCGCGGTTGGGACGCGCAGACGATCACCAATCGCGTCGAGAACGCGGTCGGGCGCGATCTGCAGTTCATCCGGATCAACGGGACGGTCGTGGGCGGACTGGTGGGACTGGCACTGCACGCTCTGGATACGTGGTTGTAGTGTAGATCGTGCGAATGGTCTGCGGGGTTGCAGGCCGGAATCGCCGATGCCGAATGTCCGCGATTGGGTGCATGTTTAGTCCCGGTATCTGGTGGATCGGATTGACGATGAACCGGTGTGGCTCTGA
>JBDUBD010000025.1:0-30170 GCA_040004295.1 Sphingomonadales bacterium
AGGACCAGAACGTCGTGACCATGTTCAGCGTCGAATCGCTGATGGAAGTGTACGACCTCAAGAACCACACCGCCGAAGGGATTATGGACAGCTATGCCGGGACGGTGAACAGCCTCGGCAGCACGCACAGCCGCCAATGGATGTATCCGCGGCGCTATGCGCACAACTCGATCCTGTTGTCGCCGACCCATGCCCGTCAGATCGCCGCTCAAGGCTGGGCGCGCGAAGACGTTCGTCGCTACCTCTATGAAAAGGCGCGCATTCCCGCCGGCCAGCTTCAGGGGCTGCTCGATCGCGACCGCATCATGAAATCGATGAAATGGGTCCTCGACGTCGATCCGGCGACGCCGCTGCCGATCACCGGCGGTTACGACTGGTTCCACGTCATCGTCGTGGGCGGCCCGGTTGGCAAGAGCTCCTTTACCTCCGGCCACGGCCAGTGCGTGTCGAGGCTCATCGAAGACTGAAAATAATGCCAAAAGGGGTCCGGAAACGGACCCCTTTTTTATTTCCGGAGACCCGGCATGGCGACGACGACCGCCGAAGTCGAACCAGACAAGATTTGCACGGCGCTCGACGCCGGCGTTTTCACGATCACGTTGAACGATGTTGCAGGACGCAATGTTCTTGGCGTGCCGCTGATGAATGCCTTCCTTGCAGCTCTCGAGCGCGCCGCAACCGACGCGGCGATCCGGGTCGTGGTCGTCACCAACGACGGGCCGGTGTTTTGCGCCGGGGCCGACCTGAAGGCGGGGCCGAGCGATCTCGCGGCCGATCTGTTTCGAACGCTGCTTCGCCGGGTTCAGACCTGCCCCAAGCCGACGATCGGCAAGATCCGGGGCCATGCCGTCGGCGGCGGGGTCGGTCTGGCGGCCGCCTTCGATATCGCTGTCGCAACCGAGGAGAGTAAATTCGGCTTTACCGAGGTTCGGCTCGGTGTCGTGCCGGCGGTCATTTCTGCAATCTGCCTTCCCAAGATGCGCCGTTCTGACGCCCTTGAGATGTTTCTCCGCGGCACCCGGTTCGAAGCGCCCCGCGCGGCGGAACTCGGACTGATCACGCGCGCGGTGACGAGCCAAGGTATCGATGACGAGGTCGCCGCGATCACCGCGGACATTCGTCTCGGTGGTCCGGAAGCGCTACGCTTGACCAAGCAGATCGTTGACGAGGTTCCCCGAATGGAGATCGACGCCGCGCTCGATGCCATGGCACTATTGTCCGCACGAGTCTTCGCGAGCGACGAAGCCCGCAAGGGAACCGATGCGTTCAAGAATCGCCAATCGCCACCCTGGGTCGAATGACAGCAGGCGTTCCCGATACGCTGACCGCCTGGATCGGCCGCTCGGAAAGCGCCGAGGGCGTCATCAGCCAGGAACTCGTGGACCGGATGGCCGCGACGTTCGACAGCATTGCAGTCCCTGCGGGCACTATACCCTTAGGTGCCCATTGGTGTGTCGCCCTCATCCCGTCACCGATGCAGGGCCTCGGGGTTGACGGTCACCCGGCAAAAGGCGGGCTGCTGCCCCCCGTGCCGTTTCCGCGGCGCATGTGGGCAGGCGGCAATCTTGAATTTCATGACCGCTTCCAGATCGGCGACGTTGCGCGACGCGTCTCGATCGTCACGGATATCCAATACAAGTCGGGACGGACGGGCCCGCTCGCCTTCGTGACGATTACGCACCTCTGGACGACCGCGCGGGGTCCAGCCGTGACCGAGCGGCAGGATCTCGTCTATCGTTCGCCCCAGCAAGAGACTGCGCCGATCGCTCCCCGTCCCACTCGAGGTGACCATGACGCGACGCAGATCATCATGGGCGTGGATGCACACAGGCTCACGCCTGACGCAGCGATGCTTTTTCGCTACTCGGCTCTGACGTTCAACGCGCACCGGATCCATTACGACCGCGACTATGCGGTCAAGGTCGAGGGCTATTCGGAGCGCGTCGTTCAGGGCCCTCTCCAGGCGACGGCGCTGATGAATTTCGCCAGCACGATTTCCGGACCGCCAAGCCGCTTTACGTTTCGCTCGACGCGACCGGCTTTCGTCAACCGCGCGCTCACCTTGGCGGTGACCGCCCGCGACGGACCGTCTCTGTCACTCGCCGCTGTCGACGACGTCGGCTCCGTGTGCATGCAGGCGGAATGGACGGTCGCCGCGAGCAGAGCCGGAACGCCCTGAAATGGAGACCCTCGCGCCTCCCGACTCCGGCCAGGAACCGTCGGCCTGGCACGAGGTCGATGGGACGTACCGGCTGTGCGGCGGAACATCGCCCATCCGCAGCTGCGAGCCACATTTCCACGACACCTATATCATCGCCTATATCCGCGCTGGCGGCGCCTCGCTGACGATCAACGGCGCGCCGCTCAGGATCGAGCGTGGCGCGGCACTGTTCGCCAATCCCTTTGACGTGATCGGTTGCGCCAGCGATTCCGACTTCGAGTATGACGTCTGCTATCCCGATCGCAGCTTTATGAAGGAAGCCGCGGCGCGCGCGTGCCTCGATCATGACAATCCCCGCTTCCGGTTTCCAATCGTTCGCGATGCTGCGGTGACTGCCCAACTCGAGTCTTTGTTCAGAGCGTTCAACGCACCGGGCCTGTCGCCGTCCGACGTTCCAATCGAGTCCCTTTTTCTCGACTTTCTTGCGCGAAATGGTGCGCTGTTCACGACGGCGGGTGCCGACGACGATATAGTCGGTCGTGTCGGCGCGGCGCGGGCGCTCATCGAGACCCTTGTCGAAACGCCGATCCCGATCGCCGACATCAGCGCATTTCTGAAAACCAACCGATCGCATCTCTCGCGGCGGTTCCGTGAAGCCACGGGGCTCCCGCCAAGCAGCTACTTCCGTCAATTGCGGCTCGCACGCGCCTTCGAGCGCGTCCGCGACGGAGAGCCACTGGCCGACATTGCCCTACTCTACGGATTCTTCGACCAGGCGCATTTCTCGCGTGAGTTCAAGCGGGTCTATGGCACGCCCCCGGGCCAACTCGCACGCGAGATTTCGCGCTGTCGGCATTGCGAGCGAGCGCCAGCGAACGTGCGCAACGACCGGCGGTAAAGAAAGCCGTCGGCGCACATATCTACAATCCGTCGCCGCCCGGCGACCGTAGATCATCCTCAACACGCTCAGACGAACCCGTGCAAGGCCAGCAAATGGCCGCGGCTTGCCGAGACGTGAAGGAGAGGAGGAACGATGTCGCGTGTCCGCATCCATGACGCCGCCGCAAAGGAATGGCGCGTTATCGGCCAATGGACGGCCGACGCCATACGGGCGCAGATCTCTGCGCTCGAATTGGCGTCCTCGATCCGCGAACACGAAGCCGGGACGGCAAAAAGTCCGCAGCTGTTCGAGGTCCGATTTCTGCCGGACACGCTTATCGACACCCATGCTCATGACGCCGACGAGATCATGTACGTCGTCGAAGGCGAGATGGTCGTCGGCCAAAGGACGTTGCTGCCCGGATCGTCGATCTTCATTGAAGGCTCGACCCTGTACAGTTTCAAAGCCGGGCCTGCGGGCCTGCGCGTTCTGAACTTCAGGCCTTGTGCCGACACCACTTATCACAGCCGCGAGAAGTTTCTCGCGGCGCGTCGGCTGGCGGACGCGTGATGCGCAGCACCCGACACTCATCACGAGAAACGAGGTGACCATGTACAGTGTGAAACCGATCGATCTGCGCCGGAAATATGGCGCACTGATCGAAGGATTGACCGAGGAGCAGCTCGGTGATGCGGAGACGCGCCAGCGGCTGCGCGACCTCTGGGTCGAGCACGGCCTGCTTGTCTTCCGCGGCGAGACCGGCGCATCGATGCATCTGACGCTGAGCAAGGTCTTCGGCGACCTCGAGCACCATCCGGCGCGCGAAATGTGTCACGCCGATTTTCCGGAAATCTTCCTTCTCAAGCACGATCCGCAGATCGATCCGTGGCTTTACGACGTTGGCGGAAAAGTGCTTGGTGCCTGGACGCCGTGGCATTTCGACCTCGCCTTCGTCCCATACATCAGCCGCGGTGCGCTCCTGCGCTCGGTCACACTACCGAAAACCGGCGGCGACACTGCCTTTGTCGACGGCGTCGAAGCCTATGAAACGCTCGACCCGGCCTTGCGCGCGCAAATCGACGGCCGCGAGATCATCTACAAGATGGAAGCCGATTTCGCGAAAAACCGCTACGTCGCACGCGCCTCACGCGCCGACGTCCGGATGGTGCGCGACAACAGCTATGTGAAAAGCATGAAGCAGCGCCAGGAGCGCGATTATCCTGCCGTCCTGCATCCGGCCGTCGTCGAGCAGGCCGAAACGGGACGCAAGATGCTCCACGTGTCGCCGCTCATGGCGACCGGCATCTACGGGATGACCGATGAGGAAAGCAATCCCATCCTGGGGGCGCTCGTCGACCATGTCAGCAGCGACGCGCTCGCCTATTATCATCGCTGGACGTCCCGCGACATCGTGATGTGGGACAACTGGCGCATGATGCACCTCGCGACCGGCGTGCCCGATGGCGAGACGCGCGAAATGTGGCGGACGACGATCGCAGGCGATTATAATCTCGGCCGTCTGATGCCCGAGACGGTGCAGCAACGGGTTTCGGCATGAGCGCCGCCCGGAACTATGGCGCCGAACCGCGGTCGGGCAGCGATCATGCCTTATCCTGATTATGATATCGTCATCCGGGGCGGAATGATCGTCGATGGTAGCGGCGATGCGCCGTTTTCCGGCGACGTCGCGATCCGGGACGGCACCATCGTTGTGGTCGGTGCGGTCGCTGGTACGGGCCGCGACGAGATCGACGCGTCCGGCTCTATCGTCACCCCCGGCTTCGTCGATGTCCACACCCATTACGACGGCCAGGTCACCTGGGAATCGCGCACCTCGCCCTCCAGCGCGCACGGCGTCACCACCGTCGTGACCGGGAATTGCGGCGTCGGTTTCGCGCCGTGCCGTCCGGACGACCGCAATGCCCTCGTCCATCTGATGGAAGGCATCGAGGACATTCCCGAGATCGTCATGACCGACGGGCTTCCCTGGTCATGGGAGACCTTTCCGCAATATCTCGAAGTGGTGGCTGCGGCGCCGCGCGATATCGACGTGGCGACCCAGCTTCCGCACAGCTGCCTGCGCGTCTTCGTGATGGGCGAACGCGGCTTGCGCGGCGAAGCGGCGACGGCGTCGGATCTCGTCGAGATGCGCGCGCTCGCCCGCGAGGCGATGAAGGCCGGCGCGCTTGGCTTCGGGACATCGCGCACGCTTTTCCACCGGAGCAGCGACGGGCGCGCGGTTCCGACGAAAACCGCGCACGAGGATGAACTGACCGCGATCGCCGACGGAATGACCGACGCCGGCCACGGCGTCATCCAGGCGGTCATCGAAATGCTCGATCGCGATGAGTTGTTGAGCGAGTTGGACATGCTCGGACGGGTCGTCGCTCGATCCGGGCGCCCGGCGAGCTTCTCGCTCGTTCAGATGCCCGATTCAGGCGATGCCTGGAACGCGGCGCTCGCGCGAACCCGCCAGCTCAATGCGGACGGCATCCCGGTCAGCGCCCAGACCTTCTGCCGGGGCAACGGCGTCCTGCTGGGACTCGATCTGTCCTACAATCCGTTTTCACGTCAGGCGAGCTACCACGAGATCGCTCATCTTCCGCTTGCGGAGAAGGTCGAGGCGATGCGCGACCCGGCGCGGCGCGCGCGGATACTTGCCGAGCCACCGAGCGGCGACGGCATTGCGCACCTGAACTATCTTTCGAAGTTCGAAGCGATGTTCGCCCTTGGCGAACGGCCCGACTATGAGCCTGACCCCGACGAAAGCATCGCCGCAATCGCTGCGCGTCGCGGATCGACGCCTGCCGAGGTCGCTTATGACGCGATGCTTGAAAATGACGGCAACGCGATCCTTTTTCTGTTCTTCGCAAACTTTTCCGGCGGCAATCTCGACGCAGTGCGCGAGATGCTCACCGATCCCCATGCACTCTGGGGTCTCGGTGACGGCGGCGCGCATTACGGCATGGTCTGCGACAGCAGCTTCACCACGTTCCTGCTCACGCACTGGGCGCGCGACCGCGATCACGACCGCCTCGCCCTGCCGCTCGTCGTACATGGGCTGACGCGCAAGCCGGCACTGGCAGTCGGACTGCATGACCGCGGGCTCGTCGCACCGGGCTACAAGGCCGACCTGAACGTCATCGACCATCGTCGCCTGAGCCTCGCGGCACCGCGTGTTGTTCGCGATCTCCCGGCTGAGGGACGTCGCCTCATCCAGGATGCCGATGGCTATGTCGCGACGCTCGTCGGCGGCGTCGTCATCCAGCGCAACGGCATCGCCACCGACGCCCTGCCCGGCCGGCTCGTCCGTGGCCCCCAACCCGACCCCGCCCCCGTGATGGAGACGATTGCATGACCGCACCGATCGACGTGAAGCTCCATATCGGCGCGCGCAAGCTCGCCTCAGGATCGGGCGGCACTTTCGAACATGTCAACGCGCACAGCGGCGATGTCCAAGCCGCGATCCCGCTTGCCGGCGCTGAAGAAATGAACGCAGCTGTCGATGCGGCGTCGGACGCCTTCGAACATTGGCGACGCATCCGCCCGTCGGAACGGCGCGACATGCTCATCCGCCTTGCCGATCTGATCGGCACGAGGGCCGCTGACTTCGCCCGGCTGATCAGCCTCGAAAACGGCACGCCCATCGCCATATCCTCGCAACACGGCGCGATCGCGCGGGAATGGTTTAGCTATTATGCGGGCTGGGCAGACAAGCTGACCGGCGATGTCAGCGCGTCCTTCGTGCACGGGCGGGACTTCGCTTACAGCCTTGCCGAGCCGTATGGCGTCATCGCCGCCATCATTCCCTGGAACGGACCACTTCACTCGATCGGCATGAAGGCCGCGCCGATCTTGGCCGCCGGGAATACGCTCGTTCTGAAACCGTCCGAATGGTCGCCTTTTTCAGCCGAGTTGTTCGCGCAGTGCGTGGAGGAAGCCGGCATACCCGACGGCGTCTGCAACGTTATGCCCGGCGGCATCGAAGCAGGCCAGGCGCTGGTCGCCCACCCTGCGGTCCAGAAGGTCAGCTTCACTGGCGGTGCGCCCGCAGCGCGCGCGATCCTTGCCGATTGCGCGCGAACCCTGAAACCCGCTGTTCTCGAACTCGGCGGCAAGTCGGCCAACCTGGTCTTTGCCGACGCCGATCTCGACAAGGCGGCTAACCATGCCGCTCTGTGGAGCGTGGGCCTGCTGAGCGGGCAAGGATGCGTGTTCCCGACCCGCCTTCTCGTGCAGGCCGAGGTTTACGAGGAGATGGTCGACCGTGTCGCCGAAGTCGCCCGATCGATTCCGATGGGGGATCCGTTTGACGAGACGATGGTTCGCGGCCCTGTCGTGAACCACCAGGCTGCCGATCGCATCCTGGCGACTATTCGCCGGAACGTGGATAGCGGAGCCGGGCGGGTGGTCGCGGGGGGAAACCGCGCCGGCGGTCCGCTCGCCAAGGGTGCCTATGTGCAATCGACGGTCTTTGCCGACGTCGATCCAACGAGCGACCTCGCTCAAAACGAAGTGTTCGGCCCGATCCTCGCGATCACCAAATTCAGCGACGAAGCCGAGGGAATACGCCTCGCCAATGCTACCGGCTACGGGTTAGGCGGTTATCTTCATACCGCAGACCTGAACCGAGCGCATAGAGTTGCCGAAGCCATGCGCGCCGGAGGTATCTTCGTGAACGGCGCCATCCCGGTCGAACCGGATACGCCCTTCGGCGGCCGAGGGCTAAGCGGCTACGGTCGAGAGGGCGGACGCCAAGGTATCGACGAATTTATCCGGCCAAAAACCGTCGCCATCTCCGCTGGTTAGCGTCCGACGCCGCATGCACGACGAAGATCGCTCTTTACATCCTATTTAATAGTGATCATTCTGATCAATACAAGGAATAGGAGGGGCCACGTCAGGCTCGGTCCGAATTCCACAAACGGAGGGGCAATGAACACTGCAAAAAGCGTGAATGCTGGCCCCCGGCTCGACAGACTGCCGATCTCCCGGTTTCACTGGCGCGTCCTAGCGCTCATCAGCTGCGGCGGCGTGCTCGACGCCTTCGACGTCTATCTCGCCGGGGGTGTGCTGGCCGCGGCGAAGGCCGAAGGCTTCTCGACCATGGCGCAGACCGCCACCTTCCTTTCGGTCACCTCCGTCGGAATGCTCATCGGCGCGCTCCTCGCAGGCTATATGGGTGACCGCAAAGGCCGGCGCTACTCTTACCAGTTCAATCTCTGGGTGTTCGGTCTCGCCTCGTTTGCCGGCGCGATGTCGCCCACGATGGACTTTCTCATCGTCTGCCGACTGATCATGGGGATCGGTCTCGGCGCGGAGTTCGTCGTCGCCGCCGGCACGTTGGGCGAGTTCATACCGCCGCGCTATCGCGGCCGATGGGCGTCCGTAATGGGGCTGCTAACCAGCTCCGGCCTGCTGATCTCGACCGCGGTCGGTTATTTCATCATCCCATCGATCGGCTGGCGCTACATGTTCGTTATCGCCGGAACCGGCGCGACGATCGTGTGTCTCATGCGCAAACAGATGCCCGAGTCACCGCGGTGGCTCGAATCCGTCGGCCGTTTCGACGAAGCGGCTTCCGTTCTCGATGCGATCGAGGCCGAGGTGGCGGCCACGAAGGGGCCGCTCCCAGCGCCCCTCGCGGCCGTGCAGATGGCGACGGCGGCTGCCCCGACAGCCAGCCTGTTCAAACCGCCCCTTCTCGCGCGTCTGCTTGCGGCGTCGTGCGTGACGATCGCGGTGAACACGTCGGTCTACGGACTCGTTACCTGGCTACCCATTTTCCTGACATCGCACGGACATAGTGTCGGCGAGTCGCTTGCGGTCACAACCTGGATGTCGTTCGGCAGCGTCGCAGGCTCCGCCGTCGGTATAGCGATCGCCGACCGCGTACCACGGCGCGTCGGACTTATCGGCGCTGCCATCGCGATCGTTATTTTCGGGCTGGTCTATCTGAGCGCATCCGGCTTCGTGTTCGTTGCGCTGGCCGGGTTCCTCCTGGTCTCGAGCATATACACGCTGTCGAACCAGGGCATGTATTCCTATGTGCCCGAGCTCTTCCCGACCGCCTACAGGTTGCGCGGAACGGGCTTTGCCGGAACCAGCGCGCGGGCGCTCGCGATCGTTACCCCGTTCCTGACAATCTATCTTTTTGAGGACTTCGGGCTCGCGGGCGTTCTCGCCATGGTGTTCTCGCTCCTCGCGACAATGGTCGTCGCCGTTGTCTGCCTCAAGGTCGAGGCAAGGGGTCGGTCGCTCGACGACATCGCGCCGCCCCCGTCGAAGCACACAGCGAGCGAAGAATCACGCAGGATCGCGGCGGATCGACCGCGACCAGACCAAAAATAAGGGAGAGTTCGAATGACACGGTTTCAGCGGAAAATCTGCCTCTATCTCGGCGTCGGTATCGTCGCCCTGTCTGTCCAGGGCCCGGCGTTCGCACAGGATGCGGAGCCGCCGGCGAACGGCGGTCTCACAGATATTGTCGTTACCGCCCAGAAACGTGGCGTTGCCGAACGGGCGCAGGCGGTCCCGATCGCCATTACCGCGCTTAATGCCGAGTCGATCCAGCGGCTCAACGTCCGCGATCTGAGTTCGCTGACGACCAGCATTCCAAACGTGTCGCTCGAATCCTCGGGACTCGTGAATGGCCAGGCCAATTTCGAAATCCGCGGCTTCGGGATCTCGGGTTCATCGCCATCACTCGAACCGGCAGTCGGTGTCTTTATCGACGGCGTCTATCAGGGACAGACGTTCGGCGTTCTGACCGACATGTTCGATGTTCAAAGCGTCGAAGTCCTGCGCGGCCCCCAAGGAACGCTGTTTGGGCGTAATACGACTGGTGGCGCCGTCTCGATCCAGACCAAGCGGCCAGGGTCGGTGCTGGCGCTGAACGGCAAATTGTCGCTCGAGAGCGGACCGGCCCTGACCGCCGCCGCGAGCATCGAAGGTCCGCTCGCCGGCGACAGTCTCCGCGCCAAGGTCACCGCCTATTATTCCTACGACGATGGGTATTTCTTCAACAAGTTCAGCAATAGTCGCTTCGGCAAAAGCCGCACCTATTTCGTTCGGCCGACACTTGTCTGGAACATCACGCCCAATCTCGACCAGACCATCATCGCCGAATACGGTCAGCAAAGCGGCGACGGCCCTGCGACGTCGAACACACAGACCCTGAACGGTTACACGATCAATATCGACTCGCCGGGTATTACCGACATCACCTGGAAGCGGCTCACGTCCGAGACGAATTTCAGGATCCCATTCGGCGACGGCGTCATTACGAACGTCGCGGGCTGGGGCGAAGTCGATAACCAGAGCGGGACCGACACCGATGGCCGGCCCATTCTGTATTTCAACATCAACAGCAAGCTTCACCAGCGCCAGTTCAGCGAGGAACTGCGGTACGCGGGGAAATTCGGGCCCATCGACCTGACGATCGGCGGTTACTATTTCAACCAGCGCTATACCTATGTGGAAAGCCGCGACATCAGTACGTCGGCGTTCCCGATCGGACTTGGCGGCAACATCGAGCAGCACAGCCTGGGTGGGTTCGGCCAGGCACAGCTTCACCTTACCTCGAAGTTCTCGGTTATTGCAGGCGGGCGCTACTCATGGGAAAAGAAGCAGGCGCAGATCGCGACAATCAACGCCGCTGCGCCGCGCTGCAACTATGTAACGGAAGTCTGCACCTTCAACTTTCCCGGGCCAACCTTCGCCGATTCCGGCACACGGACCTGGTCGCACTTCTCGCCGAAGCTCGGCTTCCAGTGGCGACTGACAGAGGCGTCGCAGATTTATGGCAATTACAGCCAAGGGGTTCGTAGCGGCGGCTATTCTGTCCGCGTCACGACCGCGTCGGTTTCCCCGGTCTATGATCAGGAAATTCAGGACGCGTTCGAACTCGGAGCGAAAACAGACCTGCTCGATCATCATTTGCGCATCAACGTCGCGGCCTTCTACAACCGCATCGACAACCTGCAGCGCGACGTTGCGACGCCAGATCCGCTCGTCGGCAGCGCGCAGATCACCTCGAACGTCGGCACCTCTGAAATCTACGGCGCGGAAGCCGAGATCACGGCGGCGCTCACACGCGAACTCCAGGTCGGCATCCACGGCGGTTATCTGCACGGAAAATATTTGACGTTGACAGCCGATCTCAACGGAGCGCTGCCGGGGCTCGGCTATGAGCTCGCGCTGGTTCGCCTCCCGGAGTTTTCCTACGGCGCGAGCGCATCATACCGCCGCGAACTGGGCGACGGATCGCATGCGAGCATCGCCACGCAATTTGGCCACGTCGATGCGTCGGCGGCACTCGATAACAACCTGTCGTTTTTGCGCGAGCGCAACAATTGGGACGCGCAGCTCGCCTACGAACTGCCGGACCAGCGCATGACCGTTTCGCTCTTCGCCAAGAACCTGCTGGACAATCTAACCTGGTCGCAGGCCTCGACGCGAAGCGCTGCACAGGGCGGCGGCATTTACGTCCCGCTCAACAAGGGTCGCATTCTGGGGGCGTCGCTCGCCTTCAAGTTCAACTGACCTCCGGGTCCGTGGCGTCGTTCACGGACGACGCCACGAAGACGGCCTGGGCGATCGCGAAACGTTGTCGCTGCCGCGCGACCGCATGAAGGAGAACGACACTCTTTCCCCGCCGGACTGTCTGCGTCGAGATCGTCGCGGGCTCGGCCGCGTTTCCCGCAACTAGAAACTGGGTCGAACTGGTGAGCAGCCGGTATGGCTCCTTAGCGATGCGTCCCATGCGGTCGACGAGCGTGGCGGTCAGCACAGCGGCGGTGATGCCGCCATGCAGCGCGGGGAGAAACGGCGAACCGACATGCCAGCTCTTCGGCATGAAGTGTATCGTTTGGCGCTTGCGGTCGAGGCCGAGATAGCTCGCAAAATCAGCCGCGCCGGACTCGATGTCGAACGCGGGCCGTTCGCGATTGCGATCGATAAAACCGCCTGCAAAGGCGCCGAGCAGAAACTGTCCCGTGCTCGTTGCCACGCGAGGCGTTCCCTCACCTTGGTCGAGCGTAGCCGTGACGAGAACTGCGCGCCCGTCGCGACCGCTGACCGAAGCCCGGGCAAAGACCGGCCGGTCAGGCAATGCTGGCGCAAGCCAGTCTAACCGCAGGTCGAGCGTGACAAGCGGGCGCGGGCGCGAACCGCTGGCAGCGGATCCCATGCACTGGTCCGCAAGTGCAGTCATTGCGCCGCGATCGATGACCGCGCAGCCGACTTCGAGCGCGGCCGGGACGACATCGCCGCGCATGACGCAATGCTCCGATGCCCGCGCAAGCGTGTGGAAACCAAGCGCAAGCCCCGCGGGCGGCGCATAGTTTCGGTCCCAGTCCGCTTCACCCTGAACAGAGACGCCCTCAGGCCGCATGGGCGCTTTCGGCGACCGGTGCCTCGAAATCGGCTTCGGCAAGAAAACGCTCGGCGTCGAGCGCGGCCATGCAACCCGTACCCGCCGCAGTGACGGCCTGGCGATACGATTTGTCCATGACATCGCCACACGCGAACACGCCAGCCACGTTCGTCCGCGTCGTTCCTGGTGTCACGGAGATATAGCCGTCGGAATCCAGCGCAATTTTGCCGCCGAACAATGCGGTCGCCGGGCTATGACCGATCGCGACGAAGCCGCCGTCCACCGGCAGATGCGATGCCTCGCCCGTCACTGTGTCGAGGAGGTCGAGCCCCACGAGGCCAGCCGCCCCCTCCCCCGCGACAAACGTGTCGATCCGTTTGTTCCAGACGACGTCGATATTGGGATGCGCAAACAGACGTTCCTGGAGAATTCGTTCGGCGCGCAGGCTGTCGCGGCGATGCACCAAGGTGACATGATGGGCGTGGTTGGTCATGTAGAGCGCCTCTTCGACCGCGGTGTTTCCGCCTCCGATGACGGCGACCTTCTTCCCGCGATAGAAGAAACCGTCGCACGTCGCACAGGCTGACACGCCCTTGCCTTTCAGCGCGTCTTCGCTTTCGAGACCGAGCCAGCGCGCCTGGGCACCCGTCGCAATGACGAGCACGTCGCAGACGTAGAGCGTCCCGCTGTCGCCGTGCAACCGGAATGGTCGCTCGCTCACATCGACCTCGACGATCGTATCCCACATCATGCGGGCACCGACATGCTCGGCCTGCGCCTGCATTTCCTCCATGAGCCAAGGCCCCTGGATCGTATCCCTGAACCCGGGATAATTCTCGACGTCGGTCGTGATCGTGAGCTGCCCACCAGGCTGCAGCCCCTGGACGACGATCGGAGCGAGGCCGGCGCGCGCGCCATAGATCGCCGCCGAAAGCCCTGCCGGACCCGAGCCAAGAATGAGCATGCGGCAGGAATGCGAACTGGTCATGATAGCAAATGTCTCCAGACGGAATTGACTTACCTAATAATGATTAGCATAGAATTTCCCAGAGGATAAAGGCGGCAGCGACAATGAATTTCGACTTCATCGTGGTCGGGGGCGGATCGGCGGGCTGTGTTCTCGCGGCACGGTTGAGCGAAAACCCCGATGCGACAGTCCTTCTGCTCGAGGCTGGACCGACGGATTCCAATCCGTACATCCATATGCCGGCCGGCTTTTTCGAACTCTTCCGGCGCACGCATAATCCATATGCATTCAATTACGCGACCGCGCCCAATGCGAGTGTACACGACCGGGCGATGGCGCTTCGACAGGGCAAGGTCCTCGGCGGCGGCTCTTCGATCAATGCCATGGTATACACGCGCGGTTGCGCCGACGATTACAACCGCTGGGCGTTCGAACAGGGCTGCGATGGATGGTCTTTCGACGATGTTCTGCCCGCCTTTCGCGCGATCGAAAATAACGAGATGTTCGCCGACGTATATCACGGCACCGAAGGTCCCGTCGGCATATCGAACCCGATCAGTCCCAACCCGCTCAGCAAGGTTTTCATCCAGGCCTGCCAGCAGGCTGGCTTGCCCTATAATCCCGACTTCAACGGGCGGACCCAGGCCGGATGCGGCCTCTACCAACTGACACAACGCGACGGTCGGCGTTCGAGCAGCGCGCGCGCCTTTCTTGGATCTGCGAAGGGTCGCAAGAACCTGACGATCATGACCGGCGCCGCTGCCAAGCGACTTGTCATTCGTTCTGGGCGCGCCGTCGGCATCGTCTTCGACAAGGATCGCCGCGAGCAGGTCGCGATGGCCGATCGCGAAATCGTGCTCTCGTCGGGCGCAATCGGCTCGCCCAAATTGCTCATGCTCTCGGGGATCGGTCCGGCCGCACATCTTGATGCCCTGAGCATTGCTGTCGAGCACGACCTGCCTGGGGTCGGCCAGAATTTCCACGACCATTTGAATGTCGACATGGTCTATGGTTTGACCGGGCCATTCAGCCTCGAGCGCTACGCGAAGCGTTACATGAAATTGCTGGCGGGCGCGGAATATCTGATGTTCAGGCGCGGTCCGGTGACGTCGAACATCGCAGAAGCCGGAGCATTCTGGTTTGCCGATACTGCGTCGCGCCAGCCCGACCTGCAGTTTCACTTCATGCTCGGGGCGAACATTCAACCCGGTATGCCAGCCATGACCGGTCGTTGGGGATGCACGCTCGATTCCTATTACAGCCGGCCGCGCAGCCGCGGCTCGGTCACGCTGCGCAGCGCCGATCCCGCAGATCCACCGCTGATCGACCCGGCCTATCTCACCGAGCAGCACGACGTCGAGATGTCGGTCAACGGAGCGGAAATCAGCCGCGAGATCATGCGGAAACCGGCCTTTTCATCCTATGTAAGTGGCGAGCATTATCCGGCGGACGGCGCGCGGACGCGCGTCCAGATGGAAGACTTCATCCGCCGCTTCGGCAGGACGGCCCACCACCCTGCGGGCAGTTGCAAAATGGGCACCGACGCGATGGCGGTCGTGGATCCACGGTTGCGTGTCCATGGCATCGACGGTCTTCGCATCGCCGACAGTTCGATCATGCCCAGCCTCGTCAATTCGAACACGAATTTCCCCTGCATGATGATCGGCGAGCGCGCGTCACGAATGATGCTCGGCAACCAGACGGCCGAGTCTGCCGCACGCACGCTACCGCAAACGGAGATTCCGCATGCCGACAGCAGTCCGCTATCTGCTCTTTGACGTTTTCGGAACGCTGTTCGACTGGCGATCCGGCGTCGCGCAGGCGCTCGGCGATTTCCTTTCCGAGATTGGCCGAAAAGATCTCGAGCCATTCGCGCTGGCAGATGCCTGGCGGCGCCAATACCAGCCCTCGATGGATCCGATCCGCAGGGATTTGCGCGCGTTCGTCCCCCTCGACGTTCTGCACCGCGAAAGCCTCGATCACGTTCTGACTAAAGTCGGCATCTACGTGGAAACGATCGGCGACCGTCTCGACGATCTCAATCTGGCTTGGCACCGCCTTCCCGCCTGGACCGACGTCGCGCCCGGGCTAGCGACGCTGCGCGAGCGGTTCTTCGTGGCGCCGCTCTCGAACGGAAATTTCTCGTTGCTCGGCGACCTCGCCGATCGCGGCGGGATCGTCTGGGACCGGATCCTCGGCGCAGAGGCGACCAAACGTTACAAACCCGATCCTCGCAGCTATCTCGAAACGCTCGAGATCCTCGGCGCGCAGCCGAAGGAAGCCATGATGGTCGCCGCGCACGAGCGCGATCTCGAGGCAGCGGCACGATGCGGGTTGCGAACGGCCTATATCAGCAGGCCCGAAGAGTTCGGTCTCGCGCAGGGTCAGGCGTTCGCGTCATCGGCTTGGGACATCGCTACCGATTCGTTACCTTCGCTAAGCGAATGCCTCGCAAAACTCGCAGAAGGCGAAAGATGGTGACGGTTACCGTAGCGTCAATCGGTAAAACAGGCCGCAAAAAATGGTTCAATAACGATTGCTTCTGACGATTATAATGATTATGAGGCAGGTAGTTTGAATGCTTAATAAGTCAAACATCGAGGAAGGGGATTAGGACATGGTTAGAAACCGCTGGACCTGTTGCGCGCTGCTTTTGAGTGCATCATGGGGAACGATAGCGCAGGCGCAAACCGCAGCACCCGCGCCTGCCGCGGAGCAGAACACCGGCGGTGTCGAAGATATCATCGTTACGGCGCAACGCCGCTCCGAGCGCCTGCAGGACGTGCCGATCGCGGTCTCCGCGGCGACGGCCGAAACACTAAAGGCTTCGGGACTCAATAACACGGAACAACTCGCGACCCTGGTTCCAGGTCTCGTCGTTACGAAGCAGCGCGTCTCGTCGGCACCCTATCTGCGCGGCGTCGGGACACAGAATGTTGCCGTTGGAGACGAGCCGAACGTGGCGACCTATGTCGACGGCGTCTACATGGCCAGCAACGCCGTGGTCGCCTTCGATCTCAACAATATCGAGCGCATCGAAGTGCTTCGCGGACCGCAAGGTACGCTGTTCGGGCGTAACGCGACTGGCGGGCTTATCCAGGTCATCACGCGCGCGCCAAGCCAGAACACCGCAGTCGAGGGCTCGGTCGCTTACGAAAACTATAACACCTTCCGCGGCAATCTTTACGTCACCACGGGCCTCGCCGAAAACCTCGCGATCGATCTCGCCTTGACCGGTACCCATCAGGGCAATGGCTACGGGAAGCAGATTTATACCAACGCCGACGTCTATTATAAGCGCTCGTGGGGCGGTCGCACGAAGCTCCAGTGGACGCCGTCCGACGCGACAAAAGTCACCCTAGCGGGCGACTATTCCGAAAATTATAGTGATATCGGCAAAACGCGCGGCATCATCTGTGGCACGATCACGGCAAACGGGACGAATGCTCTCGGTACGATCATCGATCCGGGAACGGCCTCTTCATGCGGCTTCTATGACGCGCAGGACAGCCTCACCGATCGCAGCTCGCTGATCAAATCGGCAGGCGCTTCGTTGACGATCTTCCACGACTTCGGCGGCATCTCGCTGACGAGCACGTCGGCCTATCGCTACAGCTATGCGCATTACGTGACGGACACCGACGCAGGTCGGCCAATCGTCAGCACCATCGACCTGCTCGAGCATACCGACACGTTGCAGCAGGAACTCCTCTTGCAGGGCAAGACGGGGGGTCTTGGCTACAACGCCGGTGTCTTCCTGTTCTATGCCGATGGTCGTCACGATCCGCTGCTGAAGCGCAACGCCTATAGCCCAAGTCCCTTGACCAACGTCGACGAGATCACCCGGAACCGGACTTACTCGTACGCGCCCTTCGCCCAGCTGACCTACGATTTCGGTCAGGGAACGTCGATCACCGGCGGGTTGCGCTACACGTCTGACCGTCGCGAATTCCTCGGCCGCAAGGTTGCCGATCCGTACACGCCGGAACCGTTCGTATTCAATCCGGGCGCGACGTTGTTCTCGCAGGATGAATCCCAGACCTATGAAAAGCTGACCTGGCGGGGGTCCATCGATCACCGGTTCAGCCCGCAACTGCTTGTTTACGGTTCGGTCAGCCGCGGCTTTAAGAGTGGCGTGTACAACAGCACCTCGGTAGGCACGGCCGCGAGCAATCCGCCGGTACGTCCCGAAACGCTCGACGCCTATGAGATCGGACTGAAGTCGGACCTGTTCGACCGTCAGCTGCGCTTCAACCTCACTGGTTTCCACTACGACTACAAGGATATCCAGCTGTTTGCGATTACGGGTGCGACAGCGTTCCTGGTCAACGCGGCCGCGGGACGGATCAACGGCGTCGATCTCGAGACGGTTTTCCAGCCGAAGTTGAGTTTCGGGGATCTTACGATCACCGCGAATGCATCATTCCTCGATGCCAAATATGCGAGCTTCCCCAACGCGCAATTCTTCTACCCGCGTCCTGCGGCAGCCTGCGGTCCGGCGACGTCGCCGAACCCGTCGTCGACGACCGGCGCGCCAACCGGTGGCAACCTGCAGTGCACGGGCGACGCCTCCGGCCATGACATGATCAAGGCGCCGAAGTTCACGCTATCGACGTCGGTCAATTATGTCGTACCGATCGGCGAGAACAAGCTCGCGCTCAATGCGACCTGGTCGCACAACAGCGGATACTTCTTTGATCCGGACTCGCGCCTCGCGCAAAAGGCGTTCGACCTGATCAATGCGCAGGTCGGCTATACCTTTGCCGAGCGGTTTACGCTGCGCGCCTATATGCGCAACATCCTCGATACACGCTGGGTGCCCGCCGTTCAGACCTCGACGCTGACTGACTCCTTCATCCCGGGCGACCCGCGCACCTATGGCGTGGCGTTCGACTTCAAGTTCTAGAGATCCTCTCTCCTGGACTACTCTAAAGACTCGCGGGATCGGCGTCCGACGCCGGTCCCGTTATTTTGTGCATTGCGAAAAGCGGCTCGGACGTGGACCTGCACGTGGGGTGGTGTCAGTCGGATGCGACTCGTCTCACCACGATGGGGCTCGATCTTTGATGTTGGTGGCTTAGGCGGCGATCTGACGCCATTCGGCAAGCGCCACTGCTCGGCGCTCTTTGAATGTCTGGCGATCAACAATGTGGCGTTCGAGGTTGAAGTGGTTGTGGACGTTGGCATGGACCGAGGCGAACTTCTGTAACCACTTCATTCGCCGGAACCGCATTTTGCGCGGATATCCGCCGCTGCCGTAAGCAGATGGTGCATTTTTGGCGTACCAGCCCGCGCCGATCCTGCCGCAAGATCGATAGGATGCGGTTCTATCGATCACGATAGTTGATTTGATGATCGATGGAGCGGGGGCGCAACGATCAGAGAGCCAGAGCGTCGCTGCGCGGCGTCAATTGGTGGCGATGGCTGCACCCCGGACGGGGTTGCAAAGTGCCAACATGACAATGCCGTTCGATTGTCATTTCGCGCAGCGGATCGTGGGTCGTTCGACCCCATCCGATCCGCTGATGCAGGCTCCTGTCCCCCGTTCGGTGGCCATATCGGAGCCTGCTATCTTGGATGGTGCGGGCGGTGGGAATCGAACCCACACTCCTTGCAGAACGGGATTTTGAGTCTATAGATAAATTCTGTATCCATCTCTAATTGTAAGATAATATTAAGATTTAGTGCGCTTGTGTGCTAATTTGAGTCGTGCAATTTAACTGGGGTGTCGACGCTCAAGCACGTTCGTTTAACGCAGATGAGCCAAAACTGTGCCTAAGCAACCAATCGCAGGCCAGCAGCATTAACCTGCTTTTTCAAAGCGGGGACGTTTGGCAAAGTCCCGCGACCCAAACGGGCGTACTTCGAATAGATAGGGATAGTAGAACCGCCTGACACGAGCATGGAACGCTCGTATCCGATCCTGATAGGCGAGCTGCGCTTTTAGATCGGTTTCTGCCAGGCGATGCAACGCATATTGCGCGCCGACACCTGGCAGCAGCCAGCCGAGACGCGCAGTCCAGTCTTGCCGCGCGGTCAAACCCGCTTGGTATGAGCGCGCTTGTGGCGCGACGCTTTCATCACCGACCTGATGGAAGGCGAAATACCACTTCCATTCGAACGGCAGCTTGATCGGTGGCGTGTCTTTCCATTCGGGTTCGCTTTTGAAGAACTTCGTCATCGTCTCGGCGCGCGGGCGTTCCCAGGCTGCGTGGACGTTCTGGCGCTGGGCAAGCATCAGATCGACACCTTGCGGCACCGGGATGGCGCGGGCGATAACGACATTGGCAAGGGTCGGCAGGACAAGGGTGAGGATCACCCATGCGCCCATCAGCCCGGTTGCGTTGGCGACCGATGTCCATGCGCGTGTCGCCACCCAAAGTGCGACCGCGAACCAGAAGGCAAGATAGGCCGCAACAATAACGGCCACCGCCCCGATGCCGACAATGCCCGCTCCCGATAGCACAGCACCAACCAGGAAAGGCAGCGCCAGGCCTGCAAAGAGAAGGCCGAAGCGCAAGCCCGTTCGGCGCACCCATAGCCGACGGGTCGAGCCGGGCATTGCCGACAAGAGCCGCAGCCGACCGGACTCGCGTTCGCTGGAGACAAGATCGTGCAGCAGTGCGACAACGAACAGTGGGGCGAGGTAGATCAGCACGAACGCAAAATCGAAACGCCCGGGCAGAGCGAGCTCGGGATTGAAAGTCTCTCCTTCATAGAGTTGCGCTTCGAGCCCGAGCGCCCTGATCCGCAAGACATAGGGGGCGACATCGCGCTGGCCGAGCGCGGCGAACGCCAAGGTCGAAGGGGCGTCCCATGTCGTGTAGAACGTATAATAGGCGGCATCGCCCGCATCGCCGCCTTTCTCGTAAGGCTTGGCAAGTCTGGCGACGTCCTGCTCATTCGCGGTGATGACACGCCCAATCGTGTCGCGCTGTCGCTGAACCTCGGCCAGTCCGCTCCACACCGAAAGCGCGGACAGAATGAGCAAAAGCACCAGTGCCGCAACCGAAAGGCGCGACCGCACAATGAGCCGCAGCTCGTGCTTCAGCAGAGTCATGTTGCGCTCCTGCCCAACTGCCTACTGACCGGCACGATCAGCGCAGTGAGAAGGGCGAGCCAAAGCGCGAGAACCCCCAGCGAAGGCCAGACCCGTTTCATGGTTGCCTGGCGATCCTCCGATACAAAGGTAAAACTGGGGTAGTTCTGCCAGTTTTTCCGGTCGATCCGATTTTCGAGATTTGGGTTGGTGTCGTTTTTATATGCGACCTTTTCGGCCTGCATCCGGTTGAGCGACTGGATTAGGTTGAAGCGATAGTGTTCGGCCTGTTCGAGGAAACGGCGGTTGCTGATCAGATCGGTCCCCGCCAGCGTCATCGACAGGGTTCGAAGCGCGACCACCGGACTGATTGCGGAAAAGAGACCGACAATCCCGTTCTGGCGCTCCTGTGCGTCAAAGCCATGCGTCGCATAACGATCAAACAGCGCACTGGTCATGCGCTCGCCTTCCATGCCCAGTACGCCTTTGTAATTGACGGGCAGGTCTTCGACGCGTGTAACGCCGTATTTTGCGAGCACAGTCTTTTTGAACTCGGCAAAATAGGGATCGTTGGGATTATGGCTGTCACCCATTGCCGACAGATCGCGCTGGATCGCAATGTCGGTTTCAAAGCGCGTGGCGAGTCGAACTGCGTCAGTGGCCACATCTGGGGCGATACGCGGCACGAGAATGACCGAGACAGCCCAAATGGCGAACAGCGCCAACAGCGCGTCACGGCTCCGGCGGGACGACGCCGAGACGAGAACGATCACCAGCGCCCATATCGCCAGCCACAGCGCATAGCCCGCGACGAGGCCACCGACACCCGTCGTGCCGATTAGGAGGAGCGCGACAAGCGCGGGGAGAAATACGAGCATTTCCACCAGCACGATTGCCAAGAGCTTGCCCAGAATGAGCGCGCGTACACCGACCCCCTGCGCCAGCAAGACCTTCAACGTCCCCCGTTCGCGTTCACGCGCGATCATTGCGTAGCCGAGGAAAATCAGGAGCAGAGGTGCGAGCATTTGCAATACGAAGGCCGGAGTCAGTTGGCCGAATCTGACCAGCATCGACGACTGACGAACATCGCCAAAATTGGCCGTGTTCTGCCGGTGCCCCTCCAAAAACAGCGTGTGTCCCGTAAAACTCTCGATGCCGGGATCGAATGCGGCCAGTGGGCTGATCGGGCGGAATACGAAATGCCCGTAATGTACCATGCGGTGCGGATGCCGGTTCGGTTGGGCGTCGAACGCCGCATTGGCCTGCGCCTGATACCCGGCGCGTTCGATGCCGATCATATGCTGTCGTTGATAGGCGGTCAGAGCCGCAACCAATGTCAGCAGCACCAACAGCACAATACCCAGTACCGCCACCCGGCTGCGCCACAGAAATCGCACTTCATCTCGCGCAATGCGGCTAACCACAGTCATGCCGCCAAGTCCTCGGCGTAACGACGATGCAGTGTGCGAATGTCGAAACGATCGCTGCCCTCCGCCGCGATCTCTTCCACAAGCAGTCCGGCATCGAGAAATCCGATGCGATCCGCCACATCGGAGGCGCTCAGCAAGTCGTGCGTGACCATCAGAATGGCAACGCCCCGTGCCTTCATTTCGCACAACAGGCGATTGAACTCGGACGTCGCGCGCGGGTCGAGGCCCGATGTCGGCTCGTCGAGAAGCAGCACCGGCACCTCACGAGCGAGCGCCAGCGCAATCGCCACCTTCTGCCGCATCCCCTTCGAGAAGCCGGAGAGACGAAGGTCATGGGCTGCCCTGTCGAGACCGGCGGCGGTTAGTGCCGATCCGATTGAGGCTGTGTCGCTGTGTTGCCCGGCCAGATCGAGCAGATAGGCCATGTTCTCGCGCGCGCTGAGGTGTTCATAGAGCGCGACGTTTTCGGGGACGTAGGCGATTTGCTGTCGTGCGGAATCGGCAGCCTGTGCCGGGTCGACGCCACACACGCTGACGATTCCAGACATTGGCGCGAGGAAACCAAGCAACAGATTGAGCGTCGTCGTTTTGCCTGCGCCATTGCCGCCAAGCAGCGCATAAATCTCGCCCGCCTCTATGGCGAGGTCAAGGCCGTGCAGGATCGGACGCCCACCATATCCAGCAACCACCGATTGCAGTTCCAGCCTATTTTTCGACTCCACGCGAACCCCCACTTGCATCGTTCGTTCAGCTGCGTATGAGATGATACACTATATCACAAGAGGCTTGTTGGCGGTTGCTGATGATTCTTGCGGTGCGTCCGGGGGACTGCCGTTCAACCTACGATTGGGGGACTATGTTCATTTCAAACCTGCCCGCGCGCTTGCTCGCGTCCGCTTCGTTCGCGCTTGTACTATCGACACCCGCCTTCGCCGCCGATGCTCCGGCGGATGAAAGCACCATTGTCGTTACCGGATCGCGGGAGGCCAATGCAAGCATCAGTGGGATGAAGATCGATCCGATTCGCCTCCCGATCAATGTCCGCGTTCTCGACGATGAACTGATCGAGACGACCGGCATTACGCGCCTATCCGACCTGTTCGATCTTGCGGGCGGGATGGCCCGGCAGAACAGTTTCGGTGGCGCATGGGACGCCTATGCCATTCGCGGATTTTCGGGCGACATCAATCAAGGGCCGGACCTCCTCATCAACCGCTTCACGTCGAACCGGGGGTTCAACGCGCGGCGTGATACCGCAACCGTCGAACGCTTCGAGATTCTGAAAGGACCAGCCTCGGCCCTTTCGGGCAAAGGCGAACCGGGTGGATCGATTAACGTCGTGACCAAGGCACCACTCGACCATTTTCATGCCGGTGGCGAATTGTCCTATAGCAGTTTCAACACCCGGCGCGGGTCGTTCGATCTCGGCGGCCCGGTGTCGGGCGGTCTCGCGGTGCGTGCCATCGGCGTTTATGAAGCGAGCGACGGCTTCCGCGATTTCGGTAACAACGACCGTATCTTGCTGGCCCCCTCGGTGGCCTGGACACCGAAGGACAGCATCCGCTTCCTCTATCAGCTCGAATATAATGTCGTGAACTTCGTCCATGATCGCGGATTGGTCGCAGTCGGGGGCAACGGGCTGGCCCTGCCGCGCACACGCTTTTTGGGCGAGCCGAACGACGGCCAGATTACGCAGCGCACGACGCAGCATCAGGGAACAGCCACGTTCGATCTGGCACCGGGCGTCGCGCTTGAGGCCGGGGTCCAGTATCGCGACGGGACGTTCGCGGGACAGTCGACGCACAACAGCGTACTAGTCGGCACGCTCTTGCGCCGCCAGCTTCGCATCCACGACTATAACTGGGACGACCTGAGCGGGCGTGTCGAACTGAGCGTCAACCGCTCATTCCTCGGCCTCGAACATCAGCTCCGCATCGGTGGCGATGCGCTGAAATACAACCAGCGCCGCATCTTTTACAGGTTCAGTCCGACGGCGGCCAACCCCTATGGCATCGACATCTACAACCCTGTCTATGGTCAGCCCAAGCCGGTGGCGACGCTCAACCAGAACTTGCTCGAACAATTGCGCGGCGAAAGCATCTACGCGCAGGATCTGATTTCGCTCGGCGACCAGTTCAGCCTGCTGCTCGGGCTGCGCCATGATGCGCTGCGCCAGACGGTCATTAATTACCGCACCAACACATCGACCTACCAAAGCCCGTCGAAGACGACGCCACGCGCGGCGTTCACTTTCGCGCCGTCGAAGAACTTCTCGGCTTATGTCAGCTGGGGCCGGTCGTTCCGGTATAATCAGGGCACCAATTTCGCAGGCGCGCCGTTCGCACCTGAGTCAGGTGAAGCCTATGAAGGCGGCATAAAGTTCGCGGCGCTCGACGGTCGCATCGACGGCACAGTTTCGGCCTTCCAAATCACCAAATCGAACGTGCTGACGTCCGATCCGCTCAATGCGGGCTTTTCGATCGCAGTCGGCACGGCGCGCAGCGAAGGCATAGAGGCCGACATCAACGTCCGCATCGACAAACGCTTTGCGCTCACGGCGGTCTATGCGCTGATCGACGCCAAGATCACGAAGGATAACAACCCAGTGCTGGTCGGCAGCCGGTTGAGCAACGTCGCGCGACACTCTGGCGCGATCTACGGCACATGGCGTTCGGACGGCGACCGAAAAGGATCGTTCACGCTGGCGGGCGGCCTGACCTACGTTGGCGAACGCGCAGGCGATGACATCAACAGCGGGTTCCGCCTGCCCTCCTACGTCACTGCTCGCGCCAACATCGCCTATCAGGCAACTGGCAACATCTCGCTTCATCTTGACGCCGACAACATCTTCGACGCCACTTATCTGGAGAGTTCCTATAGCGACGTGTGGATCACGCCGGGATCGCCGCGCTCGGTCAAGGCGCGGGTCAGTTTCAAATTATAACAGGAAGTGATTGCGACAGACACGTTCGGATCATCGCCAGACGGAGCTAGCTTTACCTTGATATAGAATATCATCGCTCCTATGGCGCCGCGAAACCGTTCAGGGAGTTTGTTATGCGCGTATCCATATTTTTGGCCTCCGTTGCAGGATTGGCGATCGCCGACCCTTCTTGGGCGGATGAAGCGCCCAAACTGCCTTATCACGATGTAGCATCGACTGAGATCAGTTACCGCTCCTTTCGAGCGTGATCGCGTCGATGTGCTATCGGGAACCTCTGTCGTGACCGGAGTCGAACTGACCCGCGAATTGCGTCCGACCATCGGCGATACGTTGACGCATCAGCCCGGCGTTTCGGCAACTTCATTCGGGCCGAATGCATCACGTCCGGTGCTGCGGGGGTTCCAGGGCGAGCGTGTGCGCGTTCTCAAGGACGGTATAGGCAGCATCGACGTATCGAACACCTCTGTCGATCATGCGGTCGTCATCAATCCGTTGACAGCGGACAGGATCGAAGTCCTTCGCGGACCTGCCGCGCTGCTGTACGGCTCGTCTGCGATCGGTGGTGTCGTCAATGTAATCGATAGCCGTATTCCGCGCCGCGTGCCTGACGAAGCAGTGCATATCGATGCGCTGGCAACCTATGGCTCGGCAGCGCAAGAACGCTCTGGCTTCGGCGAAATCGCCGTTCCGGTGGCCGGGAAACTCGTCTTTCACATTGACGGTAGCTACGCCAAAACGAGTGACCTCGATACGGGCAGCTTAATCCTCTCGGCGCCGCGTCCCATGTCGGAAGTCATGGGCCGGAACGTCCGCGTCTCTCCTTGACCCGCCTCTCCCGTGCCGCGACCCGGGCCGCCGCCGCCGTGACGACCGCCTCTGCGGTGCGCGCCGCCTCCGGCTGAAAAGCCGCCGGCACGGCCTCCGTCGAAGCCGCCGGTCTGGATTTCGGGAACGAGCACCGTTTCATAAACGCCGACCTCATCCGGATCGATCTCACCATCGTGATTGGTGTCCAGCTCGGCGAAGAAGCGGGCGGCGTCGGCGCGCATTTCGACCATCGTCAATCTGCCGTCGTGGTTCGCGTCGGCCTCCGCAAACCAGGCATCCATAGGATAGGGCGCGCCGGGTGCGGACCGAAATGGCTTGCCCGACGGTGCGATAAACAGCGATCCACGTCGATTGCCCGATTCATCCGAGTGTTTTTGAACGGGCATGCTGTCCGGCGGAGGGGGCTGGCGTTCCTGTGCCAACAAGGGTGCCGCGACGATCGTCGTTAGCGAAAATGCCATCAGAAAACGCACCGATACGTCCTTCGCTTGTTGGATGGCCGCAAATATTCTGCGGTTTCTGAATGCCGCATGGCCGGGATGCGTTAATGGCGGCGGGAAGCACTATGTCTTGCGGCTGAGCTCCAGCGCTAGGGCGCGATCCTCGATGGGAATCAGTCCCTCGAGCACGCGCCAGAACCCTGTCACGGCATCCTGTCCCGCGCGTCCATAAGCAGTCGAAAGACCCTCGCGGAAACACTCGAACAGCTCGGATTCCAGCGCCGCGCCGGTGCTGGTGAGACGCAACAGTTTCTGCCGCCGGTCGAGTTCGCCGCTCGCACCCGTCACCAGTCCGCGCGTCATCAGGTCATTCAACACGCGGCCCAGCGATTGTTTCGTAATCGCCAGCAGTCGCAACAACTCGCCGACCGTCAGTCCTGGCTGCCTCGCGATGAAATACATCGCGCGGTGGTGCGCGCGGCCCAGTCCATGTTTCTCAAGCACTACATCGGCGCTGCGGGTCAGATGGCTGTAACCAAAATAGAGCAACTCGATGCCGCGCCGTATCTCCGGTTCGCGCAGGAACAGCGGTGATGCCCGATGGGGCAATTCGGACGGTGAAAATGGGCCAGCCATGTTGACCTGTTCTGCCAGCGCCGATAGGCCGCTGCAAGCTTAGATCGGGATCGCCCAGATGGATTTTGCTTTCGAACCCAATGCCGCACCGGTGAACGCCAACGAGCGGGCAAGCCGTCTCGTGGAGCCAGGTTTCGGTCGCGTGTTCACCGACCATATGGCGATGATCCGCTGGACCGACGATCGTGGCTGGCACGATGCGAAGATCACGGCGCGCGGTCCCCTGACGATCGATCCTGCTACCGCCGTGCTACATTATGCGCAGGAAATCTTCGAGGGGATGAAGGCCTATCGCCACGTCGATGGCACGACAGCGCTGTTCCGGCCGGAGGCGAATGCGCGACGGTTCAACCTCTCGGCAACGCGGCTGGCCATGCCGCAGATTCCGGAAGACCTGTTCATCGCGTCGGTGCGCAATCTGGTGAAGACCGACAGCGACTGGATTCCCGAAATCGAGGGTGGTTCGTTGTACCTGCGCCCCTTCATGTTCGCGAGCGAGGTCTTCCTCGGCGTGAAACCGGCGGCTGAATATCTCTACCTCGTGATCGCTTCGCCCTCGGGTGCCTATTGGAAGGGTGGTGCGCGTGCGATCTCGATCTGGGTATCGGATGACTATACGCGCGCAGCCCCGGGCGGCACGGGCGCGGCCAAGTGCGGCGGCAACTACGCCTCCAGCCTGCCCGCGCAGGCACAGGCGATTGCCAAGGGCTGCGATCAGGTTGTATTCCTCGATGCGGTCGAGCGCCGCTACGTCGAGGAGCTGGGAGGCATGAACGTGTTCTTCGCCTTCGAGGACGGATCGCTTGCGACACCCGCTGCGTCGGGGACGATCCTCGACGGCATCACGCGCGATTCGTTGATCAAACTGGCCCGGGATGAGGGCATGACGGTGCGCGAGGAACCCTATGCCGTTGACCAGTGGCGCGCGGATGCGGAAAGCGGGAAATTGCGTGAAGCGTTCGCCTGCGGAACCGCTGCCGTCGTGACCAGCATCGGCGAAGTGCGCAGTTCTTCGGGCAACTTTACCATCGGTGCCGGTGGTCCGGGACAACTCGCCGAACGCCTGAAGGAACGTCTCACGGGCATCCAGCGCGGCACGGTTCCCGATCCACATGGCTGGGTCCACCGGATTTAGTCCCTTTGCAACACCGCGCAGCCTTGGCTAAGGCCCGCGGCTCGCAATGCTGGGGCGTCGCCAAGCGGTAAGGCAGCGGCTTTTGATGCCGCCATTCGCAGGTTCGAATCCTGCCGCCCCAGCCAGCGATTTTAAGGGGCAGGAATTATGGTCGATCGCTTCGACATATTGATCGTGGGAGCAGGGCATGGGGGTGCCCAGGTCGCGATTGCGTTGCGCCAGCGTGGCTTCGCGGGGAGCATCGCCATGGTCGGTGAAGAACCCGAGATCCCATACGAGCGTCCGCCGCTAAGCAAGGACTATCTGGCGGGCGAAAAGGATTTCGACCGCATCCTGATTCGCCAGCCCGATTTCTGGGGCGAGCGCGGCATTGAAATGCTGACTGGCCAGCGTGTCGTTGCGGTCGATCCTGCGGCGCACAGCGTGTCGACCGAACAGGGTCTGACGATTGGCTATGGTACGCTCATCTGGGCGGCGGGTGGCCATGCGCGCCGGTTGAGCTGCGATGGCCATGACTTTGCGGGGGTGCATTCGGTGCGCTCACGCGCCGACGTCGATCAGATGATGCGTGAGCTGGCGACGACCGAGCGTGTTGCGGTGATCGGTGGCGGTTATATCGGGCTGGAGGCGGCAGCTGTGCTGACCAAGCTCGGCAAGCGCGTGACCCTACTGGAGGCGCTGCCGCGTGTGTTGGCGCGGGTTGCGGGCGAAGAACTGTCGCGGTTCTACGAGGCAGAGCACCATGCACATGGCGTCGATGTACGGCTGAACGTCGCGGTCGAATGCCTTGAGGGTGCAGATGGGCACATCACTGGTGTGCGGCTTGCCGGTGGAGATGTCGTGCCATGTGACATGGCCATCGTGGGTATTGGCATCATTCCAGCCGTCGAGCCTCTGCTGAACGCAGGGGCCGAGGGCGGCAACGGTGTCGCCGTCGATAAGCATTGCCGGACCAACCTGCCCGACGTCTATGCGATCGGCGACTGCGCGCTGCACGACAGCGATTATGCACCCGCCGGGCCGATCCGCCTCGAATCGGTGCAGAATGCCAACGACATGGCGAACACCGTCGCCAAGGCCCTGACCGATCAGCACGAGCCCTATGCAGCGGTGCCGTGGTTCTGGTCGAACCAGTATGATTTGAAGCTGCAGACGGTTGGCCTGTCGATCGGCTTCGATGCGGCGATCGTTCGCGGCGACACGGTGGCGCGCAGCTTTTCGGTCGTTTACCTGCGGCAAGGTCGGGTGATCGCTCTCGATTGCGTCAACGCCGTCAAGGATTACGTGCAGGGCAAAGCGCTGATCCTGAACGGAACCCGCGCCGACCCCGGCGCGCTTGCCGATGCGAGCGTGCCGCTCAAGACGCTGGTGGAGGCCTTATGACCGATCAATTGCTGCGCGATGATTTCCGGCAGGCGATGCGGCGCCTGGCGACGACCGTCGCCCTCATCACGACCGGGCGCGGCGAAACCTATGGTGGCATGGCCGCAACGGCGGTGATGTCGGTCACGGCCGATCCCCCGACGCTGGTCGTTGCGGTCAACCGCACCGCAAGCATGTCGCCCATCCTCGACGAACATGGCTGGTTCTGCGTCAACCTGCTCGCCGAATGGCACCAGCATCTGGTTCCGATTTTTAGTGGCGCAAAGTCTGGGAAGAACCGTTTCGAGGACGGCGACTGGCAATTCTCCGACGCCCATCCACCGGTGCTTGCGGATGCGGCGGCTAGCCTGGTTTGCGAAACAACTGGCCGGTTTGATATCGGTACGCACACGCTGTTCGTGGGCGAAGTGCGCGCCATCGCCAATCATCCCAGGATCGATCCGTTGATCTGGGTCGACGGTCGCGCCACGTCTGCCGCGACGACCTGATTTGAACGTGATCGCCGCCTGGATCGCGCCTGCCGCGACCATGATCGCGGCGATGATGACCGCCGCCAACCTAGGCCCGCGGCTGACCGGCTGGGGCTTTGTGGTCTTCACCATCGGGTCGATCGCGTGGACGATGGTCGGACTTGCGAGTGGGCAGACCAATCTGATCGCCGCGAACGGGTTTCTGGTCCTGGTCAACGGCGTCGGCGTGTGGCGATGGCTGGGCCGCGAGGCGCAGTACCGCGATGACGCGATCGAAATCAGCAAGGCGAGCGAGCAGGCGGCCATCCCGACGCAGATCTCGCTATCCGATCTTTCGGGCATGACGGTCCATGGCCACGACGGCAAGGCATTGGGATCGGTCGTCGACGCGATGATAACCTGTGCAGACGGGCGCCTCGCAGGACTACTAGGTGTTTAGTCCCGGCATTTGATGGTGCATTATTCAGCCAGCAATGGAAGG
>JBDUBD010000101.1:0-9418 GCA_040004295.1 Sphingomonadales bacterium
CATCTGGCAGAGGCCCGATCGCGCGTTTTCGACCTGCCGCGTTCCGGCCTCGCCGCGCAGCTGGAGCACGGTCTCATGGACCTGCGCGAGACCGGTGGGGCCGCCGGGATGACCGCGGGCGATCAGGCCGCCATCGGTCGAGAAGGGGATTCGCCCGCCAAGCCTGGTCGCGCCATTATGCACGAGCGCATCGCCTTCGCCGTCGCCGCAAATGTCGAGCAGCTCGTAATAGAGGAGTTCCTCGATGGGGAAGGCGTCGTGCACCTGGACCATCGAGAGATCCTTCGGGCCGAGGCCTGCCTGCTTATAGGCTTGGTTGGCCGTGGTACGTGTCATTTCGCCGGGGCCAACCGTCGCGCCGAGGAAGATATGCCCCTCGGTATATTGTTCGGTCTCCATTGCCGACGCGGCGACCCGGATCATTGGCCTACCTTGCTCGGCCGCAATCTTCTGGGCGATTTCCTTGGTTGCGACGATCACGCATGCGCCGCCGCCCCCTGTCGCCGCCGCCATCTTCGAGGTGAACGGATGCGCGATCGCCTTAGATGCGAGCACTTCGGCGACCGTCACTTCATGGTCGGCCTGGCGCTGGGCATATTTGTTGTCACGCGCATGATTCCAGTTCTTCGCCGCGATCTCGGCGAAGGTCTCGATCGTCGTGCCCCGATCGTGCATTCGGCGGACACCCCAGAGCGCGAAGAACGCGGCCGGCAGGATGACGCCCTCCATATCCGTGCGGCTGACGCCGACCCCGGTGAGATTGTTGAGATCGTCGAAACCCCAACTCATGGCGATGTCGCTCGCACCGCCCGCGACGCTCAGCACGGCTTCGCGAAACGCACTGGATCCGGTTGCCGAGGCATTTTCAACATGGGTGATGGGGACACCCGAAAGACCGAGATCCTTGGCATAGGTGAGGCCGTCCATGACTTGGCCGGTCAGATAGCCGCTGTAGACCGCGCCCATATCGAAGAAGCGCAGTCCCGCGTCGGCCAGCGCTGCGGAGGCCGAGACGAAGGCCAGGTCGCGCATCTTGGCGCCGCGATTATTGAAGGCATGCATTCCCACGCCGACGACGTAGACGTCGCGATGAAAGGCGGTCATGCGGCGTCTCCCTTGGCGGACGCAAAGGCGTAGCTGCAAAGCTGTGTTCCGTCGTCGTCGACGGCGACAGGATGAAGGACGACGCGAACCTTATCGCCGATCGCCCAGTCCCCCATGGCACCGTGAATCACACCCTGGATGCGCGGACCTTCGGGAAAGTCGACCTGCGCCACACCATAGCCGTTACTGTCGGCGTATTTGACGCGCCCCATGCTGGCGAAATGGACATAGGTCCATGAATAGATGGTCCCGATGGGCGAAAGCAGCCGGTCTTCGACCGGGCCTTCCGTGCGCGGGCAGCGATATCGCCGTGGAAAATAATAGCTGTCGGCTTGCGGACTGTACGACGCGATCAGCCGAATCGGCTGATTGGGATCTTCAGGGACGTCGATGTAGCCGGGCTCGAGCGGTCGCTGCCGACTGCTGTCGGCCTTGATGCCGCTGCCTTTCTCGACTGCGCCGCCCTGGCCTTCCCAAAAATCGATCTCGTTGCCGCTCAACGCACTTCTCCCTACGCAATGCGCGAAGATTGAACTTACCAATGAGTAAAGTCAACTCTTGTTATAATGGTTATAATGGATTATCGAGATTCGCAACGGCAGGAGAGAGATGTGAGTGCGCTAAAAGGAAAAGTCGCGATCGTGACCGGCGGCGGCCAGGGGATTGGCCGCGAAGAATCGCTATTGCTCGCGGCGCAGGGCGCTGCGGTTATCGTCAACGACATGGGCAACCTCGTCGACGGACGTGACACGCCCGATAGTTTTGCGAACAAAGTCGTCGCGGAAATTCGTGCGGCGGGCGGACAGGCGGCGGCGAACTTCGCCGATGTCTCGGACTGGAATGCGGCCGATGCGATGATTCAGCAGGCCATCGACACGTTCGGCAAGCTCGACATCCTCCTGTGCAACGCCGGGATCGTGCGCGACCGCATGGCGCACAATATGAGCGAGGCAGAATGGGATGCCGTCATCAAGGTTCATCTCAAGGGCCATTTCGCACCCTCGCGCGCCGCGATCGCGCGCTGGCGCGAACAGGCCAAGGCCACCGGCGAACCCATCAACGGCCGGATATTGTTCACGACCTCAGAAGCTGGCCTCTATGGCCACCCCGGGCAGCCTAATTATTCCGCCGCCAAGGCCGGCATCTGCGGGCTCTGCTTCGAACTCGCCAAGGAAGTCGCCCGCTACGGCATCACGGTGAACGTCATTTCGCCACGCGCCCGGACCCCGATGACCGAGGCAACATTTGGCGACTTCCGGATATCCGACGGCGTGTTCGACGATTGGGCACCGGATAATATCGCCGTCTGGCCGACTTATTTGTGCACCGACGAAGCGAAGGAAATTACCGGCCAGATCTTCGTCGTCTTCGGCGGTACGGTGCAGGTCATGGAGGCCTGGCCGATCGCCGCGAAGATAAGCCAGCAGAAGAAATGGACGCTCGAGGACCTGTCAGCGGCCGCGCGACAGCTGTTTCCGGACATGAAGGCGAGTGCGCCCGCATGGCCCGAGATGAACCAACCGAGCGCAAAGCAAAACCCCGGCGTCGGCGGATGACGACGATGCCCGGCGCAGAGCGAACGCTCGAAATCGGCGAGGTGACGCGCACCGATTTCGTAAAGTTCGCGGGGGCAGGGGGCGATTTCAACCCCATGCACCATGACGACGAGTTCGCTCGGGCGTCGGGATTCCCGTCGGTGTTCGCGATGGGGATGCTGACCGCGAGCATGGCCTCGCGGCTCGTCACCGACTGGTTCGGTCTCGCGGCGGTTCGCCGTTACGACGTGCGGTTTCGTGCGATGGTCTGGCCTGGTGAGGTGCTGACAGCACGAGGCCAGGTCGTCGACCAGGTGACGGTGAACGGCGAGGCGCGCCTCGTCGTCGATTTCAACGTTGCGAACAGTGCGGGTGAGGTGAAGATCAGCGGTCGCGCCGAAGTCGCCGACGGCCACCCGCAATGACCGCAGTGGCGGCTTCGAAGCGCAAGGCGCGCGTGCTCCCGGGAAGCTGGGCGCACATGACCGACCGTGGAACCGTCGTGCGCGCAGCGGCCGAGCTGTTCGACCGACACGGCTATGCGGAAACGACAATGCAGCATGTCGCCGACGTGCTGCACATCTCGAAGCCGACCCTGTACAAACACGCGCGCAGCAAAAGCGACATCCTGCAGCTGATCATCGACGAATGGATCGACCAGTCGGACCAGGGCTTGGAGAGCGCGTTGAAGCTTGAAAACCGCAGCGCGCGGATCCCGCGCCTCGTCCATGAATGGACCGAGCGAGCGGTCGCCAACAGCGCTCATCTGAGTGTCTTTCTGTCGGACGAGCGCGACATGCCGCCGCAGGCTGTCGCACGGTATCGCGCGTGGTCGGGCAAGGTCTACCGCACGTTCCGGACCATGATCGAAGACGGACAGGCGACCGGCGACTATCGCTCCGATGTGGACGCCACAGTGAGTGCATTCGGCATCCTCGGCTTCATCCTGTTGCTCCCGCGCTGGCTCAAGAGCGGTGGGCGGCTCAGCCCGGCGCAGGTCGCGGACGAGTTTCTTAAGACGCTCCATGACGGACTTGTCGCCAAACCATCGAAAGGAAACGGCCATGGCTGAGGTAAACCGTCTCGAAGATCGCATCGGTGAGATCGTTCGGGAAGTGACCTTTCCGGTCGAGGGCGGCAAAGTCGCAGAGTTCGCGCGCGCCATGCGCGATCCGAACCCGATCTATCTCGATGCTGGCGCGGCGCGCGCCGCCGGCTTTGCGTCGGTTCCGGCGCCGCTCACCTTCAGCGTCGCATCGACGCTCTATGCCGGCGGCAACGCGACCGACCTGCCGATCCGTCTGGGTCTCGACCTGTCGCGCACAGTCCACGGCGAGCAGCGATGGGAATATCACGCGCCGCTCGAAGTCGGTGCAATCGTGAGCGGGACGACCCGGATCGCCGAGGTCGATCGCAAGGAGAGCCGTGGCGGGGAGATGCTGCGCGTGCTGACCGAGACGAAATATTGCGATGCGAACGGCAAGACGATCGTGTCGGAAGGGATGCTCACGATCGAGCTGCCGAAAAAATAAGGTGCCGGAAAGGCGCGCGGCGATGAACCATGTTCGCGGGAGAACGGGATGTCTGAGGTGGGGAACGACTATGAACAGAAGGGTCTTTGGTCGCGCGAGCGGATCGGCTGGCTGATCAGCACGTCGGCGGCGCAATGGCCCGACCGTGAGCTGATCAATTTCGAGGGCGATCGATACAGCTATCGCGATCTCTGGCGCTGGACGATCCATGTCTCGCGCCATTTCCGTGCTCTGGGGCTTGGACCTGGCTCGCGCATCCTTATCCAGCTCGGCAACTGCATGGAGCTGATCGTGGCGCAGCTGGCGTGCTGGCGGATCGGCGCGGTCTGCGTACCGGTGATCCCCATCTACAGGGCCCATGAAGTCGCCCATATTCTCGCTGATGCCCGCGCCGACGCCGTCGTCACTGCTGCTGCATCGGGAAGCCGGCTGCCGTTCGTCGAGATGGACGAACTGCTCGAGGCGCAGGGCCTGACGCCCTTGCGCATTCTCGTCGGTGGTACGGGGGCAGAACCGGGCTGGACGTCGCTGGTCGGGCGCCCGAGCGCAGACGAAGCGATCGACGAAGCCGGTCTCCCCGAGCCGACGCCGGCCGATGAATGCATCCTAATCCTCTACACGTCGGGAACCACCTCGGCACCCAAGGGCGTGAAGCTCAACTCGCGTGCGCTGCTGTCCAATCTCGACAGCTGGCGCCGAACGGTCGGGCTTTCGCACGAGGATGTCTTCTGCAGTGGCTCGCCACTCGCGCATATCGCCGCGCTGGGCGCGGCACTGCTGATGCCGATGCGCATCGGCGCCCGGACCGCGCTCATGTCGGGATGGAACCCCGACAAGGCGGTCGAGATTATCGCGGCCGAAAAAGTGACGTATATGTCGGGCGCGAACATCTTCATCCACGATCTCGTCCAGCGCTACGCCGCCGGCGCCACATCGGGGCACCGATTGCGCAATTTCTACAGTGGCGGATCGCCGACGCCACCCGAGCTCGTCGAGCAGGCCGACGCCCTGGGGGTCAAGGTCATTCGCTGCTACGGCATGACCGAGACCGCCGGCACCACGACCACTGCGTGGCGCGAGGCGCCCCTCGAGCGGCGTGCGCATTTCGATGGCAAGGTCGAATTCGGGACCGAGATGGAAATGGTCGACGACGATCATGTGCCCGTCCCGCACGGCGAGATCGGTCATGTCCGAATCCGCAGCTCGAAGATGATGCTCGGCTACACGTCGGAGGAAATCACCGCCGCGCAGCTCGACGCCGATGGCTGGTTCTATCCGGGCGACCTCGGGACGATCGATGCCGAGGGGTGGTTCCGAATGACAGGCCGGACCAAGGACATCATCAACCGCGGTGGCGAGAAATTCTCCGCGGTCGACATCGAGCGTGCCCTGCTGACCTTCCCCGGCATCGAGCAGGCGGCGGTCACCGGCGTCCCCGATGCGCGCTTCGGCGAGGTCGTCGCGGCTTTCGTTAAATTGCGTGGCACCTATCGCTGGGATGGGCCCGAAGCGGTGCTCGCCCATCTCGAGGGCGTGAAGCTAGCGAAGGCAAAACTGCCAGTGCACTGGCACATCGTGGAGACGCTGCCGACGAGTGCTACGGGCAAGATCGTCAAGCAGAAGTTGCTGGAACTTATTTAGGGCGCAACGCTCGCTCAACGTCGATGGAGAAACGAGATGGCAACGAAGACGATATCGGACGGCGATTTTTCATCGGACGTGCTGGGAAGCGAAACCCCGGTCCTCGTCGATTTCTGGGCGACCTGGTGCGGTCCGTGCAAGATGCTGGCACCTTCGCTCGAGGAGCTCTCGGAGGAATTCGCCGGGCAGGTTGTCATTGCCAAACTCGATGTCGACGAAAGTCCGGACGCCCCAGCCCGCTATGGCGTCCGCGGCGTTCCAACGCTGATGCTGTTCAAGGGTGGCGACGTCATCGCGACCAAGGTCGGACCGGCATCGCGGTCGCAGCTTCGCGATTTCATCAACCAGGCGCTTTAGCGCCAGCAGGCAGTCCCGGCGCGTGCCGCACCTCAAGAGCGAACATTGACCAAACTTGTTTTGACGACACGTGCTGGCGCCGAACACGAAATCGACGGTATCCCCGGCCATTCGGTCATGGAGACGATCCGCGACCGGGGCTTCGACGAACTCATCGCCCTGTGCGGCGGTTGCTGTTCGTGCGCGACTTGCCACGTCTATATCGACCCGGGATTGCGAGCGCACTGCCACCGATGTCCGAGGACGAGGACGATCTGCTCGAGAGTTCCGACTATCGGACGCCGGACTCGAGGCTGTCGTGCCAGATCCCGGTGTCGGACGCGCTCCAAGGCGTGCGGATCACCATCGCGCCCTCGGACTGACGGCGGCTCGGACGGACGCCGGCAAAACTCACGCCGACGCGTTCACGTCCGAAACCGGTTCGGCGATCACTTCGTGGGCCTCCGTGCGTTCGCTCGGCTCCGACAGGGTCTGCCATTCGATCCTGCGATGCACGACGGGCGGCTTGTCGCCACGGTGCAAGGCGAAGATCTGGCGACTGTTCTCCGCGTCGGCGTGCGTCCGGCGATGGTTGTGCCGCAAATAGTCTGTCCAGGTCGCGACATGGTAGCGCTCGACCCAGATTTCCTCGTTCATCAGGTCGCGCAATATATTCCAGTGCCGCGCGCCATCGCGTCGGCGGATCCGATGCCGCTCGTGCATCGCGATGAGAAAGCGCTCGATATCTTCCGGAGCGATACGGTACTCGATCGTGGTAACGATCGGGCCGCTGCGCGGCTCGATCGGGAGCGCCGTGACCGGTGGCTCCCACTCTCCCGGATCGAGATTGGCATTCTCCAGGCCCGGGAGCCGTGCGGCAAAGCCGTGGAGCAGCGAGGCAAATTGCCATGCGGCGGCGAGCAGCAGTGCTGTAGCAACACCGTGCCGTTCGACGGCGACGCCGAACAGCCAGCTTCCGGCCGCCATCCCGCCGAACGCTGCCATCTGGTAAAGCGCGATTGCCCGCGCGACCACCCAGCGCGGCGTCGCGAGCTGGACCGACACATTGAGCGTCGAGAGGGTCAGCACCCAGCCGCCGCCGGCCAGCATCATGCCGATGACGGAGATAAGCTGGATGCGGCTCAGTGCGATGACGATCGTTCCAAGGATCAGGGCAAGCAGGGCGAAACGCACGATCGCCTCTGGCGCGAGCCGCGCACGGAGGCGGATGCTTGTCATCGCCCCCGCGATCGCACCGAACCCGAAGCCGCCGAGCAGCATACCGAAGGTGAAAGGGCCGCCAGCAACGAGATCACGGGCCACGAGCGGCGTCAGGGCAGGGACGGCGCTCGCGCCGACGCCGAACACGAGCGATCGCGACAGGATCGTCCGAACGCCCGGCGACATCGCGACATAGCGGATGCCGGCAACCATTGCCGAACCGATTGCTTCCGATGGAAGCGCGCGCGCCGGACGTGTCGGCGTCCAGCGGAGCAAAACGGTAATCAGGGCGACATAGCTGAAGGCATTGGCAAGGAATGCGGCAGCCGCACCCGCGACCGCGACGATCGCGCCGCCGATCGCCGGACCGAGGCTGCGCGCGATGTTGAAGCCCATGCTGTTGAAAGTGACGGCACCGGGGAGCAGCGCCTTGGGCACGAGATCGCCGACGCTGGCCTGCCATGCCGGTCCGTTGAGCGCGGTGCCGCAGCCGACTAGGAACGTGAAGGCGAGCAGGCCCCAAGGCGTCAGCCATCCTGCCCAGGCAAAGGCTGCGAGGAGCGCCGACACGCCCAGCATGAAGAACTGCGCGCAGAGCATGACGCGGCGGCGATCGAAATTATCGGCGATTGCGCCGGCGAGCAGCGCGAGCAGCATTACTGGAAGCGTTGTCGATGCCTGGACGAGCGTGATCATCTGCGGTGGCGCATGCATCGAGATCATCAGCCAGGACGCGCCGACCGACTGGATCAGCCCGCCGAAGCTCGAGACGATGCTGGCGAGCCAGACTGCTCGGAAAATCGGGATGCGCAACGGCGACGTGGCTGCGGCGGGAGCGATGGCTGGATCCGGCACCATGGACGAGGCGCTTGGACCTTTCGAACGGCATTGCCAACCCGATGCGGCCTGCCATCTGTTCGAATCGGTCGGTTTTGCGCGGCAGGGCGCGGGACTATCGAAGGCATGTCTATCGCGCTAACGCGGTCCGCGACGTTGTCGTGCCTAGAGCGTGGCTGCGAGACATAAGGGGGATCTGCGTGGACAGGGTCACTGGACTGGAGCGGGCGCGGATGATGCTTGCCGGCGGCGGTCAGCCGCCGATCGGAAAGTCGCTCGGTTTCGCGCTGGTCGAGGTCGAAGAGGGCCGGGTCGTCTTCGCTGGTGTGCCCGGTCCCGAAAGCTATAATCTGATGAACAGCGCCCATGGAGGCTATGCGGCGACTCTGCTCGATTCCGCGTGCGGGGTCGCTACACTGACTCGGCTGGGCGTTGGGCAGGGGATGACGACGCTCGAACTGAAAGTGTCCTATCACCGCGGCATCACGCTCGAAACGGGCGTGGTCCGCGCGACGGGCACAACGGTATCAGTTGGGAAGCGCATCGCTTTTGCTGAGGCAAAGCTCGCTGACGCAAGTGGTCGACTTCTGGCTTCGGCGACGTCAACGCTGCTCGTCATGGATCGGTAGGGCACTGTCCGACCTGAGTGGCAGTCGGGGCAGGAGGCTGATATCTCCGCGCGATGATCCGCAAAACGAGAGCAAAGCCTCCAAGCCCGTTTCGGGGTTTCAACGCGTCGCCGGAGATTATGAGCCTCGTCGCGCTTATGTATGGAGCAACCTCGGTCCTGCGCCGAGCGCGGGCCAGCGATGCCAGCTAGATACCGTGGGTACATGCGCTGCTGAGCGCAAGCCTGCCCGCGTCGTCACGGTCGCGATCGCCAACAAGACCGCACGCACCGCATGGGCATTGCTCAATCATGAGGACGTTTACCGGCGCGCAGCCGTCCGAGAATGCGAGGGCAGGTGTAAGTGATGATGCAAAACGGGACCGCTGCCGAGACACTCCGAGGTGCTGTCAGGGCGTCATAGCTCGATAGACTGGTTGGTACTCGGCCAGCGGACTTCATCAGGGCCAGCGGTCACCACCGCGTCAACAGGCACACACATGACCGGACTCGCAAACACAGCAGCACATACCATCAACCCCCTGCCCATTGCCCAGTCGATGGAGCGTTCCTTGAAATCGCCTACCGTCGGGCAACCGGATCAC
>JBDUBD010000102.1:0-9338 GCA_040004295.1 Sphingomonadales bacterium
CGAACAGCGGTTCGAGGACGGCACGGTGCGTATAATTCGGGCTGGCGACGATGACGGCGTCGAGACCCGCCTTTGCCAGTTCGGCGGACGACGAAAAGACCTGCGGATTGGCGTCGGCACCCAGTGCTTCCCTGGCCCAGCCGAGCGACGTTCCGACTGGGTCGGCAAGTGCGACGATCTCCGCCCCGGGAGTGATCGCGACATTGCGAATGTGCTCGCCACCCATCATTCCGGTTCCGACCAGGCCGTATCGAAGCGTCACACATCCTCCTGCGTCGCTTGCGTCAGAGTTTCTGACAGCGATGTCTGAAAATAGGCATTGCCACGAAAATGCGATTCTCCGCAAGAGGCTGTCCGTTCATTGCGGTTCCATCTGTTGCGTGGTTGCCACAATCGCGGCAGGACAGCCTGATGACAGCGCGCAACACGATCAGCGATGTAGCCAGGGCAGCCGGCGTTTCGATCAAGACGGTCAGCCGCGTTCTCAACAAGGAACGTTACGTCCGCAGTGACACGCGCGAAAAGGTCGAGGCGGCGATGGCGGCAATGGCGTTCAGCCCCAGCCTTGCGGCGCGAACGCTGGCAGGCAAGCGATCGCACCAGATTGCGCTGATCTACGACAATCACTCGCCCTATTACATTCACGCCATCCAGGAGGGCGTCTGGGCGCGGTGTCGCGAGGGCGGTGTGCGGTTGTTGGCGCAGCCCGCAGATGTCGCCTCACCCACGATCGCGGCCGAAGTCGGCGGACTGATCGACGAAACGCATGTCGACGGGATCATCCTGTCGTCGCCCGTAACCGATTGCCCGGCGGTGCTTGCCGAACTGGAACGCCGCAAGATTCCGTTCGTGCGGATATCGCCAGGGACCAACCACGCCCTGACATCCTCCGTTTTCATGGACGATGTCGGTGCTGCGGACGACATGACGACGCACCTGATCAACACCGGGCACCGCATGATCGGGTTCATCATGGGCCATCCCAATCACATGGCCAGCGAACAGCGGCTGTTCGGCTATCGTCGTGCGCTCGACCGGTCGGGAATCGCCTATGAGCCCGGTCTCGTCCGGCCCGGCGAATTCGATTTCGCAAGTGGCGCAAAGGCCGCCGAAGAGTTGCTGGCCCTGCCGAACCGGCCGACCGCCATCTTCGCTTCGAACGACGACATGGCCGCAGGTGTTCTAACGGTCGCCCATGCCAGGGGGATTGCCATTCCCGCCGAATTGTCGGTCGCCGGGTTCGACGACACACCCCTCGCCCAGCTCGTCTGGCCGCCGCTCACGACGATCCGCCAGCCGACGCGCGACCTCGCCCATGCAGCAGCAAGCCTGTTGTTCGAAAAGGTCGATGGCGTCGAGCATCGTCGCCTGCAACACGCATTGGTAATCCGCACCAGTACAGTCGCGGCTTGACCAGGCCGCTGGATCGGCTGCAATAAGACATCGCTGTCATGCCGGAGCCGAACCTAGTGATGCGTAAACTTGCTCTCCCCTTTCCGACTCGCCTTCTTGGTAAAAGCGGCATCGTCGCATCGTCGATGGCATGGGGAATGTGGCGTTTCGCCGGACGCAGCGTTTCCGATGCCCGCGCCTTGGTCGAGGCCGCACTCGACGGCGGCATCACCCTGCTCGACACCGCCGACATCTACGGTTTCAACGGCAGCGACGGATTTGGCGATGCGGAAGCATTGCTCGGTCAAGTCCTGAAAGACGCACCTGCGTTACGCGACCGCATGGTACTCGCATCCAAGGGCGGGATCGCGCCCCCCCTGCCCTACGACAGTTCGCCCGCCTATCTCGACGCCGCGCTCGAAGCGTCATTGCGACGCCTGGGCACGACGCGGATCGACCTCTACCAGATCCATCGTCCCGACATTCTTACCCACCCTCACGAGATAGCGAAGTTCGCCGAAAAGGCATTTGTCCAGGGTAAAATCGGCGCGTTCGGCGTGTCGAACTATACCGTGGCCCAAACCAATGCCCTGATTGCCGCGATGCCCCAGCATGGCATACCGCTGTCCACGATCCAGCCCGAACTGTCCCCTTTGTGCATCGACACGATCACTGACGGAACGCTGGATATGGCCCTGCAACACGATCTCGCCCCGATGGCCTGGTCGCCGCTGGGCGGCGGACGGATCGCTAATCCTGAAGATGGCCGGTCGAAGACCGTCGCAGCGGCGCTGGATGCGGTGGCAGAGGCGCAGGGTATCTCGCGGACGGCAGTGACCTATGCGTGGATCATGGCGCATCCCGCGCACCCCATACCCATCGTCGGGTCGCAGCATGTCGACCGCATTCGCGAAGCTGCCGATGCCTACAAGGTTCAATGGACACGCGAAGACTGGTACAAGGTTCTCGTCGCGTCGCGAGGGGAAAAATTGCCATGAGCGGACAATGTGAGGTCAGCTGGTTCTCGGCGCTGTGCGACGACGACTATGAATTTCTCGGCCAACCCGACCCTGCGCTGGCGTCCAGCTGGGAGCATTGCCGCAACATCGTCCTCACCGCAGAGAAGGGCGGGTTCGACAACATCCTGCTGCCGTCGGGCTACCAGCTGGGTCTCGACACGACCGCCTTTGCTGCCGCGATTGCCGCTCTTACCCACCGCATCCATCTGCTGATGGCGATCCGCATCGGCGAGAGCTGGCCACCACAACTCGCGCGGCAGATTGCGACCCTCGACCGCATCACCGGCGGCCGAATGACCATCAATATCATCTCGTCCGACCTGCCCGGTGACAAGCTTGCCAGCGCCCCGCGATATGCGCGTACACTGGAAGTGATGCAGATCCTGAAAGCGCTGTTGAACGGCGAGCATCTGAGCCACCATGGCGAGCATTACACCATCGACATCGACCCGCCGCGCATAATGACCGTCAGCGGCAAATGTCCACCGCTCTATTTCGGTGGCCTTAGCGAAGACGCGCGCGAAGCTGCGGCCGAGGGGTGTGACGTTTACCTTATGTGGCCGGATACGATGCCCGCGGTGCGTGAGCTCGTCGCAGACATGACAAAGCGGGCGGAGAAATATGGACGGACGTTGAAGTTCGGATACCGTGCTCACGTCATTGTCCGCGAGACGGAGTCTGAAGCGCGCGCTTATGCGTCGCGTCTTTTGTCGAAACTGGATGCAGAAACCGGCGACGCAATCCGTTCCAAGTCGCTCGATTCCACCAGCGTCGGCGTACAACGCCAGGCAGAGCTACGCGCTGCGGCAGGCGATGAAGGGTTTGTCGAGGACAACCTGTGGACCGGGATCGGGCGCGCACGTTCAGGGTGTGGGGCTGCGATTGTCGGCGATCCTGACCAAGTGCTTGCCAAGCTTGAGGCTTATAAAGCCGAAGGAATCGAGGCATTTATCCTTTCGGGATATCCACACGCCGCAGAAGCAGACCTGTTCAGCCGACATGTGCTGCCAAGGCTTAGACACGGTCCATTAACCCTATAGAGAGCAAATCCGCATGATGCGGGGATTGCTTCTTGTTCCACTGGTTTTGCTCGGCGGATGTATTTCCACCGTCGGCAAGGTCGTGACTGCACCGGTCAAGGTCGCTTCGAAAGCGGTCGATTGGACGACGACAAGCCAGGACGAGGCGGATCGCAATCGCGGTCGTGAAATCCGCAAGGCCGAAGAACGTGCGCGCAAGCAATGCCGCCGTGAATACAACGACGATTACGCGCGCGACCGTTGTGTTCGTGAACGCATAGCTAACGAAGGTTATTGAGACCTCGCACGTAAAGAGCGGGGTAAAGCAACCACGGGCAGTCGGCCCTTATCGAACGCAGATTCGCCGGGCGGCACAGACAGGGGGACCGAAATCGTGACCGATTTCACGATAGGGGTTGAACCAACTCAAGGCGAGGTGGTGCAGGTCGAGACGTTCGATCTGGCGACAGGCGGCATTGCTGCTTCCGATATTGCCGGATCGAGTCTTGGCGGTATCGTGGCGGCGACTGCGCCGCTACTGGCGCTTGCGGCGTGCGGCGGCGGCGATAGCGGCAGTTCCACAGGATCCGCTTCGCCGACACCGCCACCTGCGGCGCCGCCCCCCCCGACAACGGCACAGGCGGGCCGGTTCCTTGCGCAAACTTCCATGGGGTCTAGCCGCGCCGACATCGATACTGTCGTCTCGACCGGATATGATGCCTGGCTTACCCAACAGTTTGCGACGCCGCGCGCCACGACCTTCTGGGACTGGCTAGTTGCGGGCGGTTACAACGCGGTTGCAAATCGCGACACGCAAAACGGCTTCGATGCCGCCGTCTGGAAACAGCTGATTTCTGGGCAGGATCAATTGCGACAGCGCGTTGGAACGGCGCTGCTCAACCATCTGGTGATTGGCATCGATGGGCTGAACACCAACTGGACCGCTTTTGCAGCAGCGGCGTATCTGGACATCCTGTGGGACAATGCTTTCGGCAATTACCGCGACATTCTCGACAAGATCTCGACCAGCGCGGCGATGGGCGTCTGGCTGACGTTCATCGGCAATCGCAAAGCGAACACCACGACCGGCGCACAGCCCGACGAGAATTACGCGCGTGAGTTGATGCAGCTGTTCTCGCTCGGACTCTATAAACTCAACGCCGATGGCACACAGCAACTCGTCGGTGGCAATCCGGTCGAAACCTATGTTCCGGATGACGTGTCGGGCTTGGCGCGCGTGTTTACAGGTTTTAATTTCGACTCAACCGATTCGACGACACCGGACCGTCTGCGGCGTCCGCTGATTCAGCAGGCCGCAAACCACGAACTGGGAACGAAAGTTTTCCTAGGGGTTACCATACCCTCAGGCACGGACGGATTTGCGTCGCTCAAGATCGCTCTCGATACTATATTTGCACATCAGAACATCGCACCGTTCGTTTCCAAGCAACTGATCCAGCACCTCGTCACCAGCAACCCGTCGACGGCCTATGTCGGGCGGGTTTCAGCGGTGTTCGCGAATAACGGCAGCGGCGTTCGCGGTGATATGAAGGCAATCATCCGCGCTATACTGACCGATACCGAAGCACGCTCGGATGCCAGCCTGACGTCCGCGAACGCGGGCAAGCTGCGCGAACCGGTCAATCGGCTTACGGGCTGGGCGCGCGCGTTCGGTGTGACGTCGCCGAGCGATGCCTGGGCAATCGGCAATACCACCAGCACCACCAATCGCCTGGCTCAGTCGGTTGGGCATAGCGGCAGCGTCTTCAACTTCTTCCGCCCGGGCTATGCGCCGCCGAATACGGCGATCGCTACGGCCGGGTTGGTCGCGCCGGAAATGCAGATCACCAACGAACCGACGGTGATCGCCTACATCAACTACATGCAGACGTTGATCCAGTCGGGCACGGGTGACGTTAAGGCAGACTACACGGCCATCCTGACCAAGGCGACGGACAGCCAGGCGCTGATCGATGAGGTCAATCTGCTGCTTGCAGCCGGACAGCTATCATCGACAACGATCGCTACGATCAAGTCCGCCATCGACAGCATCGGCACCACGACGCCGGCGCTGCTTAACAACCGGGTCTATGCTGCCATCCTGCTGACGATGGCTGCGCCAGACTATCTGGTTCAGAAATAAGGGGCATGGGGATGTTCGAAGATCAATCGCGCCGCGCCTTTCTGAAGCGCTCCGGGATGCTCGGCGTAGGTGCCGCCAGCCCGTTCGTCATGAACATGGCTGCAATGGGTGAAGCCGCGGCTTCGGTGAACAGCGACTATAAGGCGCTGGTGTGCATCTTCCTGTTCGGCGGGAATGACTATGCCAACACCCTGCCGCCCTATGATCAGGCGAGCTACGATGCCTATCAGGCACAGCGAGTTGCCCTGGCCCATACGCGGGCTTCGCTCGATGCAACGGTCCTGAATCCAACAACGCCACTTCCCGGCGGACGGCAGTTTGCGCTGGCGCCAACGCTGTCACCCCTTTTGCCGGTGTTCAACGCTGGCCGAATGGCGGCGATCCTCAATGTGGGTACATTGGTCGAGCCGCTCACCAAAACGCAGTATAACGCGCGATCTGCGCGCATGCCGCCGAAGCTGTTCTCGCACAACGACCAGCAGTCTTACTGGCAGGCATCAAGCCCTGAGGGCGCGACGTCGGGTTGGGGCGGCCGGATCGGCGACCTGATGCAGTCCGGAAACGGCAGTTCGACCCTGACCTGCATCAATGCCAGCGGCAACGCTGTATTCCTGACCGGGCGACAGGCGATCCAGTATTCCGTCGGTACAAACGGACCGATCGCTCTCAACGGTCGGACCTCACTTTATGGATCTGGCGCAGCTGCCACGGCATTGCAGTCGCTGATGGGCGGAACCAATCCCGGACTGATCGCAAACGAACATGCCAAGATCAGCAAGCGGTCGCTCGACACTTATGCAGCGGTTAACACCGCACTGGCGGCAGCGCCGACGCTCACGACGGCATTCCCCACGTCATCGCTGGGGCAGCAGTTGCGGATTGTCGCGCGAATGATCTCCATGAGCAGCCAGCTCGGCGCGCGTCGGCAGGTGTTCTTTGTGTCAACCGGGGGCTTCGATCTGCACGATGCGCTTGTCGCCCAGCATCCCGGACTGATGTCCAATCTCGCGACATCGGCGAAGGCATTTTACGATGCAACCGTCGAACTTGGCATTTCGGACAAGGTAACGTCGTTCACAGCCTCTGATTTCGGTCGCACCTTGCTCGCCAATACGGATGGCTCCGATCATGGCTGGGGATCGATGCATTTCGCGCTCGGCGGCGCGGTCAATGGTCGCCAGATTTACGGCACGGCTCCGACCTATGCGAACAACGGCCCCAGCGATGTCGGTCAGGGACGCCTGTTGCCGACAACCTCGGTCGATCAATATGCGGCGACGATGGCGAACTGGTTCGGGGTTTCGAACACCGACATGTCGACGGTGCTGCCCAACATCAACAACTACAACCCGTCGACCTGGAACCTCGGGTTTGTCTGATCGCATCCGCGATCGGCGGCTTGGATTGACCGGGAGGCGTGGTGGGCGCGACAGGGATTGAACCTGTGACCCCACCCGTGTGAAGGGTGTGCTCTACCGCTGAGCTACGCGCCCACGCCTGAAAACGAAGAGGCGACCGCTTGCCTGAAGCCGTCGCCCGTTCAAGGTGCGCCGACTAGCGACGCAACTTCACCCTGTAAAGTCGATCAGTTCACGCTGTCCTTCAGGCCCTTGCCTGCCTTGAACTTCGGCTGCGAAGATGCCTTGATCGACATCGGCTCCCCGGTGCGCGGGTTGCGTCCGATCGACGCCTTGCGCTTGGTGACAGTGAATGTCCCGAAGCCGACGAGGCGCACTTCGTCGCCACGCTTCAGTGCACCGCTGATCGTGTCGAATACTGCTTCGACCGCCTTCACCGCATCACCCTTTGATAGGCCCGCCGTATCGGCGACATGGCCGATCAATTCCTGTTTGTTCATACCTTGGCATCCCCCATGAAAGACTCCGCTCCCGTAGCGGAATCGCGGATCGGCTAGCCGCGCACAAGACACCGACTCGCAAGCATGAGTCAAAGCAAAACCGTCATCAGATAAAACGATTACGTGCCGTTTTGCGGCAGTTAGCCGTTGTCAGTGTCTCGCGCCGTCCTCTGGTGGAACCGAAACAACGAATGGCGGTTGCGCCGCCAGCTCGTCGGCCTCGGTCCATTCGATGGCTGTCAACGGTTCGGTCAGGGCTAGCGCGAGCACCTCATCGACATGGCGCACAGGAATGATCTTCAATCCATCGCGAATATTCGCCGGAATTTCGGCCAGATCCTTCTCGTTCTCCTGCGGGATCAGAACGGTCGTGATGCCACCGCGCAACGCGGCCAGCAGCTTTTCCTTCAGGCCGCCGATCGGGAGGACGCGGCCACGCAGGGTGACTTCACCCGTCATGGCGATTTCGCGTCGCACCGGCGTACCGGTCAGCGTCGAGACCATCGCCGTCACCATGCCGATGCCCGCCGATGGACCGTCCTTCGGAACCGCACCTTCGGGCAAGTGGATATGCAGATCCTTGCGCGCAAACAGGCTCGGCTTGATGCCATAGGAGGGCGCACGCGCCTTCACATAGCTGAGCGCGGTCTGGATGGATTCACCCATGACGTCGCCGAGCTTGCCGGTCGAGCGTACGCCCCCCTTGCCCTGCACGGTCACGGCCTCGATCGTCAGCAATTCGCCACCAACTTCAGTCCAGGCAAGACCAGTGACAGCGCCGATCTGGTTTTCTTCCTCCGACAGCCCGTGGCTATATTTCTGGACGCCCGCGAACTCGTGGAGATTTTCCGGTGTGATGACGACCGCTTTGACCTTGCCCTCAAGAATCTGTCGTAGCGCCTTGCGGGCGAGCTTGGCGATCTCGCGCTCGAGCGTACGGACACCGGCTTCGCGCGTGTATTGCTGGATCAGCGTCCGCAGCCCCTCGTCGGTCAGCTCGAACTCACCATCCTTCAGCCCGTGCGCCTCGATCTGCTTGGCGATCAGGTGACGCTTGGCGATCTCGAGCTTCTCGTCCTCGGTATAGCCTTCCAGCCGGATGATCTCCATGCGGTCGAGCAGCGCCTGCGGCAAGTTGAGCGTGTTCGCGGTGGTCACGAACATCACGTCCGACAGATCGATGTCGATCTCGAGATAATGGTCCTGGAACTTGCCATTCTGTTCGGGGTCGAGCACTTCAAGGAGTGCTGACGCCGGATCGCCGCGGAAATCCTGGCCAAGCTTGTCAATCTCGTCGAGCAGGAACAACGGGTTCGATGTGCCCGCCTTTTTCAGGTTCGTGACGATCTTGCCCGGCAGCGAGCCGATATAGGTACGCCGGTGGCCGCGAATTTCGGCCTCATCGCGTACGCCGCCCAGCGATTGCCGGATGAACTCGCGCCCCGTCGCCTTGGCGATGCTCTTGCCCAGCGACGTTTTACCCACACCCGGGGGGCCGACGAGGCACAGGATCGGCCCTTTCAGCTTGTTGGTGCGGGCCTGCACGGCTAGATATTCGACGATGCGGTCCTTGACCTTGTCGAGCGCATAATGGTCGTCGTCGAGGACGGCCTGCGCCTTGGGCAAATCGCGCTTCAGCTTTGACTTCTTGCCCCATGGCAGGCCCAGCAGCACGTCGAGATAGTTACGGATGACCGTCGCCTCGGCACTCATCGGCGCCATGGTCTTGAGCTTTTTCAGCTCGGTTGTTGCCTTGCTGCGTGCTTCTTTCGACAGCTTCAGGGTGGCGATCTTTGCGGTCAGCTCGACGATCTCGTCGCCACCATCGCCGTCCTCGCCATCGTTGCCCAGTTCGCGCTGGATCGCCTTCAACTGCTCGTTGAGATAATATTCGCGCTGGGTCTTTT
>JBDUBD010000026.1:0-28770 GCA_040004295.1 Sphingomonadales bacterium
ACATCGACCGACGACATGCGCTCCTTCACGGCGCGCTCCATGCGGAGCAGGCCGACGCGGTACTGGTTCTCGAGCAGCTCGCCGACCGACCGCACGCGGCGGTTGCCGAGATTGTCGATATCGTCGATTTCGCCCTTGCCGTCCTTCAGGCCGACCAGCGTCTTGACGACCGCCAGGATGTCCTCGGTGCGCAAGGTCGTGTGATCGTCAGGCGCGTCGAGTTCCAGGCGCATGTTGAGCTTCACACGGCCAACCGCGCTCAGGTCATAGCGGTCCGGATCGAAGAACAGGCCCGCGAACAGCGATTCCGCGGTTTCGCGCGTCGGCGGTTCGCCGGGACGCATGACACGGTAGATGTCCGACAGGGCATGGTCGCGATCTTCGGCCTTGTCGGCGCGCAGCGTGTTGCGCATCCACGGACCGGTGTTGACGTAATCGATGTCGAGCAGCTCGAGGCGGTCGAGACCGGCCTTGTCGATCTTCTCGAGGTTTTCGGCCGACACTTCGTCGCCCGCCTCAATGTAGATTTCGCCAGTCTTCTCGTTGATCAGGTCGAGCGACGAATAGCGACCGAAGATTTCCTCGGTCGGGATCAGCAGGTCGGCCAGGCCGTCCTTGCCGGCCTTGACTGCGGCGCGTGGCGAGATCTTCTGGCCGGCGGTGAATACCACTTCGCCCGACTTTGCGTCGACGACATCGTACATCGGCTTCTGGCCACGCCAGTTCTCGACCACATAGGGAACCTGCCAGCCGTTCGGACCGCGCACCCAGGTGACGGTGTTGTAGAACTGCGCGAGGATTTCTTCGGCCGTCAGGCCGAGCGCGAACAGCAACGCCGTGACCGGCAGCTTGCGCTTGCGGTCGATGCGGACGTTGACGATGTCCTTGGCGTCGAATTCGAAGTCGAGCCACGAACCGCGATACGGAATGACGCGCGCGGCGAAGAGGTACTTGCCCGACGCATGTGTCTTGCCGCGGTCATGATCGAACAGCACACCCGGCGAACGGTGCATCTGCGACACGATGACGCGCTCGGTGCCATTGATGATGAAGGTGCCGTTGTGCGTCATCAACGGCATGTCGCCCATATAGACGTCCTGCTCCTTGATATCGAGCACGGAGCGGGTCTCGGTCTCGGCGTCGACCTCGAACACGATCAGGCGCAGTGTGACCTTCATCGGCGCGGCATAGGTAATCCCGCGCTGGCGGCACTCGTCGGTGTCGAACTTGGGATCTTCCAGCTCGTAATGGACGAAGTCGAGTTCGGCGGTACCGGCGAAGTCGCGGATCGGGAAAACGCTGCGCAGCGTCTTTTCCAGGCCCGAAACATAGCCCGTCGCAGGATCGGAACGCAGGAACTGCTCATAGCTCTCGCGCTGAACCTCGATCAGGTTCGGCATCTGCACGACTTCGTGGATGTTGCCGAAAACCTTGCGGATGCGCGGACGCTGCGCTTCGGTTGCGAGCTGAGTTGCCATGAATTTATCTAGCCTTCGTTGACGGTCACGAAGCGCACATGCAGACGTCGAAAGCCCCGGAGAGAGGCGTTGTTTTTCGAACATCGCATGAAACCCGGCACCGTTCATTCGTTCGGCGCGCTGCGCGACGGCACGCCATGTCTCGAACGGCTGGGAAGAGCGCCATATATGATTGCGGGCATAGGTTGTCAAACGAGATGCAACTTTTTTGATCTTTCATTTCGTCTCTTGGAAGCCACGTTTCGACCCGAAAGGGTTCGTTCCACGCGGCCAAATCCGTGAACGGCTCGTTGTCCCACCGTTATGAATAACATTTCCAATGCTCACCCCCGCGCGATTGCCCTGCTGCTTGCGGCCGTTGCGCTCCCCATCACGCCTGCGTTCGCTCAGGAGGCTGGTGCACCGCCACCAGTCGCGGAAACAGTGCCGCCGCCGGTCGCAGTGCCTGCACCCAGCCCGGCGCCTGCTGCGCAAGCGCCCGTGTTTGCGCCGCAAAAGGAGGTCGTGCAGCCTGTACCGCCACGCCCAGCTGCGCCGGTCGTCGCTGAGGATACGGCAGCGCCTGCGTCTGTCGCTCGTTCAACACCGGTTCGTCGTGCGGCACGATCAGCGGCAACCAGTGCGCCGGTTGCCGCGGCTGTTTCGCCAGCGCCGATCGCCGCAGTTCCAGTCACGGAACCCGCATCGACCGCTCCGGAAACTGTGGCACCTGCGCAAGTTCCGACGATAGTGCCCGACCCGGCTGCGACCGATGCGGCAACGATAACAGAAACCACGACCACGACATCATCTACGCCGTGGATATGGATCGGACTGGGCATTGTCGCGCTCGCGGCGGTCGCATGGGCTCTGCTGCGCGGCCGCAAACGTAGCGATGAAGAGGTTTATTCCGACGAACCTGTTGTTGCAGCAACGTCCGTCGTAGCACCAGTTCTGACTCAGGCACCGACTGAGCCAACGCCCGTTATTATGGCACCGGTTTCGCGCTCCGTCGCCAACACGGCATCCGTTTCCGACGACGAACGCCCATGGATCGGCTTGAGCGTCTGGCCCAGGGAAGCAACTGGCGGGACGCTGCAGTTCGACCTGATCGTCGAGAATGTCGGCGAAGTTGAGGCGCATGACGTGCGTGTCACGAGCCTGATCATCGACGGCACGAAATCGACCCCGATGGAATCGACGCTAATCAATGATGGCGAGACACGCTCGATCGACATCGGTGCGGGACACAGTATCCCGATCGCGCAGACGATCGAAGTTGTAGCGGGCGCTTCGCCGCATATCCTGGCGGAAGCGCGCTATCCGCTGCCGGGCGGCGGGGAAGGGCATATTGCAGCACGATTTGCCCTCGACACCGCCAAGGACGGCACGGTCGAGGCGCGGTTGGACGATCTGCTCGAACGCGTGTGATTTGAGAAGATTGGCAAAGAAAAGGGCGGCTCCCTCGCGGGGGCCGCCCTTTCCTTTTTCGGCAGGTCCGTCGTGGCGAAGCCACGCCGTCAGTCCTCGCTGTGCGAGGCTGGCCGGCCTTGCGGTGGTCCGATTTAGCGCCGCTAAATCGAGCCCTCCGCTGCGGCTTACTTGATTTCGACGGTGCCGCCAGCTGCGGTGATCTTGCCGGCGATCTCGTCGGCTTCCGCCTTGTTGACGCCTTCCTTGATTGCCTTCGGAGCGGCTTCCACCAACGCCTTGGCTTCGGTCAGGCCCAGTGCAGTGATCGCACGGACTTCCTTGATGACGGCGATCTTGTTGCCGCCGTCGCCGGTCAGGATAACGTCGAATTCGGTCTTCGCTTCTTCGGCAGGAGCAGCAGCGCCACCGCCAGCAGGAGCGGCCACGGCAACTGCAGCAGCGGCCGAAACGCCCCATTTCTCTTCGAGCAGCTTCGACAGTTCAGCCGCTTCGATAACGGTCAGAGCCGACAGGTCGTCGACGATCTTGTTCAGGTCAGCCATGTGTAGTTCCTTCAAATGATATTCGGTTGAATTGAAATCGGTTTATGCGGCTTCTTTTGCTGCATAGGCGCCGAAGACACGGGCAAGCTGCCCAGCCGGTGCCTGGATGATCTGGACGACCTTGGTCGCAGGTGCCTGTACCAGGCCCACGATCTTGGCGCGCAGTTCATCGAGCGAAGGCAGCGATGCCAACGCGGTAACGCCAGCGACGTCGAGAACCGTATCGCCCATCGCACCGCCCACGATTTCGAACTTGTCGTTCGTCTTCGCGAAGTCGACGGCCACTTTCGCGGCCGCAACTGGGTCGGTGGAAGCAGCGAGCGCCGTCGGTCCGGTCAGATATTGACCGATACCGGTGTACGGCGTGCCCTCGATCGCGCGCTTTGCGAGGCGATTCTTCGCCACACGGTAGCTGGCCCCTGCATCCCGCATCTTCGTCCGCAGCGCTGTCGACTGTGCGACCGTCATACCCAGATTCCGGGTGACGACCACGACGCCGGCAGTGCCGAGCGATGCGTTCAGTTCGGCGACCAGATCCGCTTTTTCAGCACGATCCATGCCATTACTCCACACGTGTTCGAACGCGCCACGATCGACGCGTCCGTATCATCCGATGGGGGCATGGGAGCCGCGTACCCTATGAAGGAACGCTGCGGCGCGTGCACGACATGACCGCGCAGGCGTGAAATCCTTGTCCCCGTCTAGGCTGGCAGAATTAAGCCCTTAAGGGCACCAACTGTCTCGGACGGTGAACGGAGCGAACTCCGTTCAGGTCGGGGCCATTAGCGCCCTTTGCGCACAGGTCAAGCTACGGTGACGCTGGCCAAAAGCGAAAGCCGGGCAAAAATTAAGCGAGGAGCAGCCTGGAGCCGCTCCTCGCTAAAGCAATCGGCTTGTCGTCAGGCGAAGCTGACGCGCACGGTCTGGCGACGGCGCATCGCGAAACCGACGGCGCCGAAACCGGCAACCATCATCGCCCATGTCGCGGGCTCAGGCACGGGCGCGGTCGGTGCCACATAATCGCGGATGTTGGTCAGTCCGGTACGACCGATGTTGATGTACCCCGAAGCAGCTAACGCACCCGTCGCCACGTTGTTGATATTCCAGGCACCGCCATTGATGGCGAGCTGATAAGTCTGACCGCCCGTCGAGAAGTCAGTCTGGAAGACGATGCCGTTGAACACGCCATTGTTGTACTGAATCGCGGCCACGCCACCCGAAATCAGGTCGCCGCGATCGGCGGTGAGTTGTGTGCCGGCGAAGAACGACAATGCATCGTCGGTCGTGACGCCGAGCGCCACATTGACGAAGCCGGTTCCGCTGGCAGGGATCAGTGCGTCGTCGAACACCACCGATCCGCCGGAAAGGTTCATCGGCGAAACGTTGCGGTTCATGCCGTAGAAGATATTTCCAACGCCGGTCGGAAAGAGGACGCCACCCGTGAAGTCACCGATCTTCAGTGCCGCCGAAGCGGGGCTCGAAAAAGCGATTAATGCTGACCCTGCGATCAACGCTGCGCGCATACGAAACTGTTTCATAATAGCCCCCTCCACAATTGGTTACCTGACCCGTGTCTTCGAGAAGAAGAGAAGTCAATAATTTCGGAACCGTGACAAACTCGTGCCCGTCTCGAATTGAGACAAAATACTCTTCTTATCTTTTACTGACATGACTGTTAATTGCGTGGCTATTCTGTGGCAGCGAGCTCACGAAAAAGCAGCAGCTACTGACTTCAAACCTTGTCGGCGTACAGCATTCGCCCGGGGCCGAGCAGGCTGAGTACCGGCTCCAACATATGAGGCGCGATCACGAAACAGCCTTCGCTCCGACCGGCCTTGCCCCAGGTCGCGATGTGATCCTCGCTGACGTAAGGCGCAGCGTGGATGACGATCGCACGCGGGTCGGCGAGGTCGTTGGTCCGGTCGAGACCGACGAGGCGCATGGCGCGGCCATGGACGCCAAAGTACATCTCGCCCGTTTTGTACACGCCTTCGGATGTCGCGAGCGACCCCATTTCATTGGAAAAGAGCTGCAGATAACCGGTATGCTCGGGGTCGGACCCCTTACCGTGGGCGACGAGGTACGACCAGCTTTGCCCGCTGATCAGATCGACGATGTGGAAACGCAAATCCCTGGATGCGACGCTGAAGTCGGCGAGCGCCACCCGGTCACGCAAGTCGAACGCGTCGTGATGACGGTCGAGCGCGGCGCGCGCGCGGTCGAGGATTGGCCTGTACGTCGCCGATCCGACAGTCGCGGGGGGAAGGGCGTCGCCGAACGTCTGAGCGCGGGCGACCCCGGAAGGCAGGGCCGCCAGCCCCAGCCCCGAAAGGGCGAGTTTCGAGAAAGCGCGTCGATCCATGATGTGGGACTTTAGCACGGGTTCGATGAACTCCGTCCTAATTGTCTTTTCGCCTTATCGTACTTCATTCCCGCCCTGGACCGGTTGTGTTTCCTCATCGGGCAGGCGCGCGGTCAGCCCGCTGGCGTCGGCGTCGTCGCGCGTCTGCTGTTCATCGCTGAATGCTGGCGGCGGCGCGGCGCGCTCTGCAGTGTTCGTCGCGTTTTCGACGGCGACGGGTGGCACGACCGCGTTTTCCTGCGGAATGACCACATTTGCTTCTTCGGCGTTCTCGGTCAGGATCTCTTCGTCCTTATGCCCGCTTGAGCATCCCGCCAGTGCCAGCAATCCTGCTGCGGCAAAAACCATCATCTTCATCGTCATTGTCCCCTTGATGCGACCTGCATCGCGGTTGCGCGCTTCGTCGCGGCTTCGATCTTGCCCGCCAGCAGCTTGTCCCATCCGTAAGGATCGGCGCGGAAGTTCATGCCGCCGTTGGCGCTGGCGAAGGCGGTCCAGTAAAGCAGATAGACGGCGACCTTTTCCGGCAGCTGCACCCGCTGGGTCTTGGTCGTTTCGATGGCTGCCTCAACCTGTCCCGCCCATTTTGGATCGTTCTTCAGCATCAGCTCGGCCAGCGGCAGAGGTTTTTCGAGGCGGACGCAGCCATGGCTCGCCAACCGATCGAAGCTCGAAAATTTCGCGCGTGATGGCGTGTCGTGGAGGTAAACCGCGAAGGGGTTGTCGAAGTCGAACTTCAACCGCCCCAGTGCACTGTTCGGCCCGGCGGGCTGCACGATGCGCTCGCCTGTCTCGGGCGTGCCCACGATCTTGTACCCTTCGCGTGCCAGCGCTGCGCGCCCTTTGGGCCACAATTCGCGCTTAGCGATCGAGCTGGGCACGTTCCACGGCGGATTGAGGACGATCGAATGGATTGCCGACGTCAGCATCGGCGTCTGGTTGGTCGGGCTACCCGTTACGGCGCGCATGCTGGCGATCGGGGCGTCGCCCTCGAACACCGTCAGCAGCGCCGCTGCAATGTTTACCTGAACGCGGTTGACCGGCAGGTCGCGGGGCATCCAGCGCCACCGCTCCATGTTCGCCATGATCGTCGCAATGCGGTCATCGACCGGTACGTTGAGTTCGGCCAGCGTTCGCGCATCCAATAGTCCCGTAGGGTTCAGGCCGTACCGCCGCTGCGCGCGCTGCAACGCCTCGGTCATTTTCATGGTCGGCGTTACGCCCTTGTCCTCGATCATCAGCCGTGTGCGGACGGTCGCTGCATCGGACTTCGCGGTCAGCTTCGCCCAGCCACCGGCGTCGCGAATGTCCTCGTAATTGGCCAGCCCCTTCCGCAGACCTTCATACCCGGCATAACGTGGCGTCAGCGTTGCGGCCCATTGCGGTAACCTGTCGGCAGCGACTGCGGCTGCGAAGCCAGGCAGAGGATCGTAAAAGGCGGGCCGGAGCGCCCAGACTTCGAGGAAATCGCCGGTGTCGATACGCCCGGTCTTGAGCGCACGTGCCCGGTCGAGCGTGGCGCGGACCAGCGCTTCGCCTGTGGGCGCCGCCGTATTTGCAGTTGTGCCCGCGGTCAGACCCTGATCGGCGCCGCCCTGAATCCACAACGTCAGAAATGCCGCCTGTTCTGCCGAAATCGTCGGCAGGGGCACGGGCGCGGGGACGTTGATGGTCGGCGCCACCGCCGGGGGAAGCGTCGGCGCGACCGGATCGGCCCCCTGCGACACGGGTGCGCTGGCCGGGGTTGCGGGCTTACGTTCGATCGGGACCATCTGCGCCGCTGCAGGGGCGGCAATCAGGACGAGCGACACGAGTGTGGCTGTGCGAAGGGGCATCGAAGTCAAAAGGCTCGTTTTGCGAATGACCTACAGATAATGCGTCGCGAGTCGTGAGGGAACCGCTTTTATTAACGATATTTCGCGGGGCCAGATCGTCTGCGAGCAAATCTCAGTTTGGTTTGTCTGCAGTGAGGATGAAAAGTCCGCGACGGTCAAAAAGAAACTCGTTCAGCGGCCGGAACTCGACGTTGTTCAAAAGTCGGTGCGGAAAACGGTTAAAGCCGTGGCGTAACTTCACATTGTGAAATCCAGCGGAACGAAGCATTTCACGCATTTCAAATGGGTCGAGGAGACGTTCTGCATACTCTCCAGTTTCTGGATTGCGGCACCAAGAGAATCTGGGCCGCTCCGGTAGCGATGCATTTTCTTGATAGTGCGCCACCGCATTACAGATTTCCGGTCGAATCATCCCAGCAGTTGCTGCAATCAAACGATCGATGTCCAGACCACTGAGCGTAGGTGCAGCTTCTTTGATAATTAATTCCCGCATAGCAGCATAAGGTTTGGCACCCTTGTGCTCGATCGGACGGACTTCAGCCTCAAGCCAATGGGCGTGATCCCAAGATTCGTCACGCTCTTTCCACATTTCGAAAGTGGATTCGCGAAACGCCGAATTGAAACAGTTGCTATCGTTAACGATTAGAAGTCGTCCGCCTGTCCTCAGCATTCGAAAGCAGTTTGAAAACATCAGAGCCAAGTCATGAACATGCTCGACCGCCTCGGACGTGAATATCCCATCAAATGAATCTTCAGGTAGATTAAGCGAGCAAATATCACCTACTTGAGGTTCTACTGAAAGTTCGATGCCCTCTGTAGCCATAACTTGAAGGCACTCGTTCACGCCTTCTATCATGGATGGCAAAACGTCAGTCGCAGTAACTCGATTGTTTCCAATTAGCGCCAACCCGACGGCGTCCCATCCGAAGCCGCAGCCGACCTCTAGAAGTTCTTTCCCGAAGAACCCTCCTAATTCGCAGCGCTTTCGAAGCACCCGCGCCCATGCTTCATGATCAAATTTCTCATCAAAATCACGTCGGTAGATAACCAGATCTGGATGATTCGACGCATTAATATATCGCCGTACGAGCGCGACGACCTGCTCGTCAGAATAGCTCATCAATACCCCCCCCTTGAAGATAGCAATCGATAATTTTCACCGTTGGAGCAGGCGGCATCGCCACGTCAATACAATTTGGACAAGCTTCACCACGGACATGCTCGATCGATTTATCCGTAGACCTCAGGGCGAAATAACTAAAACAACAGGAATAATGATATGGAATACGGTGACCTAATAGTTTCCATGCATCGCGCAAATTCCAGTGGAGTCCTACAATCGTGATACTATGGCAACCTGGCTAGCAGCCGAATTACGGTACCGACGATGACAGTGTGCAGCTGGCCTCGGCTGAAGGGTGATCCTCGGAGAGAGGTTAGCCGGCTAGCGGATCAATTTTCCTATCTTGTCTAGCAGGCCATGAGGACGCATTGCGTTCTCCAAGGCGCATGGGATCCGACGTATGAAGGGCGAGTTGCTGCTGGTCATCCCTACGGTGATCGAAAACTGGAACAAAAATCTAGACCTAGATGCCGATTTCGCAAACAACCTGAGCGCCTATCTCGAAGCGTTTGATATCGTGACCGTAGCATGCCCGCTACCGTCATCCGCCGCGCACAATAATTTTCCAAATACCGTGACGTTGGATTCTGTTTTGGGGTGGGAACGTGTGCGCATTATTCCATTACCGCATCCGTACCGAGAAGATCGCTATTTGCGTCACAAAAGATTGGTTGTACGGCTGCTCCGCAGTGAGATCGACCGCGCCGACTATCTGCTGATCTCTCCACATTCTGCGTTCGATTGGTCAACTCTTGGCGCGGAACTCGCGATCGAGATGGGGCGGTCGTACGACATGGAAGCGGACTGGAGCCTGCAAAGTGTTGCGAAGTCCAACTGGTCCAATACGAAATTTGGTCCGAACAAGCTGCGCAAATACCTGTGGATGACCTGGCACGCGCGGCATTATTTGCGCTGCATGCGTCATTCGAGCGTTGCGCTGCTCCAGGGGCAGGACGTGTACGAGGCGTACAAGGACATAGCGCCCAATCCGCAGAAGGTGTTGAACGTCCAGGTCACGCCCGACGATTATATCGGGAATGACGAACTGGCCGAAAAACTGGCCCGTATCGAGCGCGGCGACCCGCTGATCATCAACTATGCCGGCCGCGTTATCCAGATGAAGGGGCCTGCCGATTGGGTCGATGCTCTCGTCCGCGCTGCGCAGGCCGGTGTCGATTTCCGCGCCACCTGGTTCGGCGAGGGCGATCTGCTCGAGCAGATGCGCACAAAGGTTGCGGCTGTGCGCCTGACCGACAAGGTCTCTTTCCCCGGCAAGGTCGATCGCCCCGTCGCAATGGCCTCGCTGCGCGCTTCGGATATGTTTCTGTTCACGCACAAGACGGCGGAATCGCCGCGCTGTCTGGTGGAAGCGTTGGCCGCTGCCTGTCCGATTACGGGTTATCACAGCCGGTACGCCGCGGACCTTGTGGCCGACCGTGGCGGGGGCAGTTTCGTACCGCTCGACGACTGGTCTGCGCTGGGCGATACGGTGATTGCGCTCAACAGCGACAGGCCACGGCTGGTGCAACTGGTGCGCGATGCCTACCACACAGCGGCGCTCTACGACCGCGACGCGGCTATCGCACATCGCATCGACCTCATCCGGACATATGTGACACCGCCTAAACGCTAGTGTTTCGGCAACCCCCGCCTGTTAGGATCGCCCAATGGCAATCGACCTGAAAGATTTCGAGGACGGCCGCGATTACGACGGCGACTATGACGACGACCTGAAGGCGCTCCAGGACCGCCTCGGGCGTATCCAGGCGGCCTATGTCATCCACGACAAGAGCGCCGTCATCGCCATCGAAGGCTGGGACGCCAGTGGAAAGGGCGGTGCGATCCAGCGGATGACTGCAAGCTGGGATCCCCGCTTTTATGAAGTGTGGCCGATCGCTGCACCGACCGAGGAAGAGCGTGTCCGGCACTTTCTATGGCGCTTCTGGAAACGGCTGCCGGGTAGGGGCGAGATCAACGTCTTCGACCGCACCTGGTACGGACGCGTCCTCGTCGAACGTGTCGAGGGCTATTGCTCAGAGGCCGAGTGGAAACGCGCGTACGATGAGATCAACGAGTTCGAAGCGCAGCAGAAGGACAATGGCGTCACCGTCGTGAAGCTGTTCCTGCACGTCACGCAAAAGGAACAGGACAAGCGGTTCAAGGAACGGCTCGGCGATCCGTGGAAACGCTGGAAGACGGGCAAGGACGATTATCGAAATCGCGCGCGCCGCGACGATTACCTGAAAGCCTATCACACGATGTTCGAGCGGACCGACACGCGCTGGGCGCCGTGGAAAGTGGTCGATGCGAACGACAAGAAAGCGGCGCGGATTGCGGTGTTGACCTATGTTGCCGACCGATTGGAAGCGGCGGTCGATATGACGCCGAAGGACGCCGATCCGGAAGTGTTGGCGCTGGCAAAGGAAGTGTTTGGCGACTGAATCAGTCTGAGTAGCTTATCGCGAGAACCTCAATCTCGCTTTCGCCACCCGGCAGCGCTACCCGCCGAACATCACCGACCGCCGCACCACGCAAGGCGCGCGCCATCGGGCTGGTCCAGCTGATGCGTCCGGCGCTTGCATCGCTCTCGTCCGCACCGACGAGCGTCACGGTTCGCTCGCGGTCATCCTCGTCGGCGATCGTCACCGTGGCGCCGAACCACACGCGGCTGTGGTCGGTTTGTGCGGCGGGATCGACAATCGTGACCGCTTTCATCCGCTTGGCGAGGAACCCTGCGCGCCGGTCGACCGCGCGGAGTTTCTGGCGACCGTAGATATAGTCACCGTTTTCCGACCGGTCGCCGTTGCCTGCGGCCCAGCTGACCACTTCCACAATGGCGGGGCGTTCGACCGACATGAGTTGCGTGTATTCGGCTCGCATCGCTTCGAAGCCGGCGGGGGTGATCGGGTCGGACACTCACGTTTCCCTGAGCTTGTCGAAGGGCCGTCCTTCTTCGGATCGGGTAGAAGGAAAGGCAGGCCTTCGACAAGCTCAGCCAAGCGGACGTGCGAAACTACCCCGGCGTCCGCTTGCCCAGATAACTCGACAGCGGCGTACTGCTCCGCACGCGCGATTTCGACGGGTCGATCAGGTCATAGACGACAGCGTTCTCCAGCACACGCTGCACATAGCCGCGTGTCTCGCTGAACGGGATCGCCTCGATCCAGGTGATGATATCGACGCTGCCAGTGCGCGGATCCCCGTTCGCAGCCAGCCATTTGTTCACATTGCCCGCGCCCGCATTGTAGGCGGCGACGGCGAGCGGATAGCTGCCGTTGTAGCGATCCATCAGCCGCTCGAAATACCAGCTGCCGAGGCGGATATTGTATTGCGGGTCGGCGGTCAGCCCGCCCGCGTTATAGGTCGCACCGATCTTGACCGACGTGTCGCGCGCGGTGCCTGGCATGAGCTGCATCAGGCCGCGCGCGCCGACGCGACTGACGGCGTTACGGTCGAACTGGCTCTCCTGGCGCGAGATCGCGTGGACCATCGTCCAGTTCGAAGCCGCCTCTGCGGGGACCGGCACCGTCGGAAAGCCCGAACGCACCGAATCGCGATAGCCATTGATGCCGGCACTGCGGCCGATCATCACGCCCAGGTCGGGGCGGTTGATCTGCCGTGACAGTTCGACACCCAGCACATGATCGACATCGCTTTCGGCGGCTTGCGCAATCTGGCGGACGAACAGACTCTGCGTCGGCCAGTCGCCGCGCGAACCCAGGATTTGCGTCGCGCGGACGATTTCCTTGCCGAAGAACGCATCGCGCTGGTTGCGGGAAATCTCGACGACCGTCGTCGGCGCGGGGATGACGGGCGGGCGACCCAGCCGTTCGGCGGCCAGCTGACCATAGAACTGGTCGAAGAACACTGCGGCATTCGCGTAATAGGTCTGCGCATTGCTCGCGAGGCCCGCAGCTTGTGCGGCACGTCCGGCCCAATACAGCCCCTTGGACTGCGTCTGCGGCGACTTGGCGGCCCGGGCATAGCGGTCGAACATGGCCATCGCGTCCCGCGGACGATTGAGCCGATTCAGGGCGGTCGTTCCCGCGAGCCACGTCAGGCTGGTATATTCGTCGCGCTCGCCCAGCGAGCGGTCGCGAACCTGTGTCCCCGGGGCATAGGCATCATCGACCTGCCGCGCGATGTCGTATGCGGTCGCATATTGTCCTTGCGCTGCGGCATTGCGCGCTGTGCCGAGCAGCGTCTCGAACCATTTTTCGGCATCCAGCGGCGGTGCGGTCAGTCGACGTGGTGCCGCCAGCAACGCCTGTGCGGCATATTCCTGACCGGTTCCACGCAGCCAGCTGACTCGGTCGATCAGGAACCCAGGGTCGCCGCCCGCGCCCGACGAGACAAAACCCATCTGCGTTGCGGCATCGACCGCCCGTGCCTGCATGGCGATACGCGCCGCATAGACCGGCTGGCGCGCGGGCGATGTCCAGGCAAGCTGCCGTGCCGCCAGCGACGGCGCCCGATTGGCGAGTAATCGTTCCATGCGCGCATCATGATCCGCAGCCGTCAATAGCCCTGGCCACCGTGCCATCAGCCGCGCCTCGTCATCCGCGCTCAGGGCGCCCAACGTCCAGGCGCGTTTTGCGGCCCGCCTGGCATCCTCGCGCCGCCCGCTCGCATCGAGTGCCTCCGCATAGCGCAACCCGCTGGTCGCGGTCGTCGGCGCGTAGCGCGTGAAATAGGCTGCCACGAGATTGGGATCTTCGGCGTCGGTACGCAACGCTCGCTCGGCCGATTTGCGGAGCGCCGCTTCGCCCGGCCAGCCGGGGTGCGCGACCAGAAAGCGCGCATAGGACGAAAAGGGCAGGGCGTCGGACTGTCGCAGCGAATTCCATTCCGAAATCGCGACCGACAAGGCCGAATCATTGACCGTCTGGATCGAATTGCGTGGCTGCGCGCTGAGCAGATCCTGCGCGGGGGCCGCGGCGGGCACCGCCAGGGCAGCGACCAGAACGGTGGCGGAAACGATGAAGTGGCGCGTCATGCTGGACATGCTGGGACAAGCGTCCTTATCAGGCCATGAACGGCCGGGTTGAATGCGACCCTTATGCCGCAGCGCACTTCGCAGGTGAAGGGCGCGTAAAGGAGAAAGCAATGTTTTCCGGCTCGATTCCGGCTCTTGTGACACCGTTTCGCGACGGTCGGGTCGATGAGGATGCCTTTCGGCGCCTTGTCGACTGGCAGATTGAAAGCGGTTCGTCGGCGCTCGTCCCCTGTGGCACGACCGGCGAAAGCGCGACGCTGAGCTATGAAGAGCATTACCGCGTGATCGAATTGTGCATTGAGGCGGCGGACGGGCGCGTACCGGTCATTGCCGGATGCGGGTCGAACGATACCGCGACCGCCGTGCGGCACATGGGCTTCGCGAAATCCGCGGGAGCATCTGCCGCGCTCGTCGTTGCACCCTATTACAATCGCCCCAATCAGGACGGTATTTACGCACATTACGCGCATCTCGCCGAAACCAGCGACCTGCCGATCATCGTCTACAACGTCCCCGGTCGGACGGTGACCGATATCCAGCCGGAGACACTGGCCCGCCTAGCAACGCTGCCCACCATCGTCGGGATCAAGGACGCGAGCGGCAATCTGGCGCGCATCGCGGCGCACCGCCTGGGATGCGGTGTCAATTTCTGCCAGTTGTCGGGCAATGACGACATGGCGCTCGCCTATAACGGTGCGGGCGGTGTCGGCTGCATCTCGGTAACCGCCAACGTCGCGCCGAATCTCTGCGCCGAATTTCAGGCGGCATGCGCATCGGGCGATTATGCCCGCGCGCAAATTCTCAACGACCAGCTTTACCCGCTCCACGCCGCGCTCTTCTCCGACGCGTCACCGGGGCCGACAAAATATGCGATGACGAAGCTGGTCCACTGGATGACGGCAGACCTCCGTCTGCCGATGACGCCGCCGGGCTCATCGTCGCGCGGCGCGGTCGATGCAGCGCTCGCACATGCGGGGCTGATCTAGCACCCGTCATGGCACGCCCACGTCCCGCACAAGTGAAAACCAAGACCGTCGCCGAGAACCGGCGCGCACGGTATGATTATGCTATCGAGGATAGCTATGAAGCCGGGATCATGCTGACCGGTACCGAGGTTAAGTCGTTGCGCTTCGGCGAAGGGTCGATTGCCGAATCCTATGCCGAGGTGAAGGGCGGCGAGGTGTGGCTCGTCAACTCGAACGTGCCCGAGTATAGCCACGGTAACCGCGAGAACCACGAGCCGAAACGCCCGCGCAAATTGCTCCTCCACGAGCGCGAAATAGAAAAGCTGCACAAGGCGATTTCGCGTGAGGGCATGACCCTGGTCCCGCTGTCGATCTATTTCAACGAACGTGGCCGCGCCAAGGTCGAACTCGCCATCGCCAAGGGGCGCAAGCATCAGGACAAGCGCGAATACGAGAAAGAAAAAGACTGGAAGCGTGAATCCGCGCGCATATTGCGCGACCGGGGATGACACGCATTGCCGACCGGGTTCCGGCGCATCTTATAGAACCACTGGTCGGTGCGCTGGTCGTTGGATGCGCGGTCCTGTCGGGATGGACCGTGCTGCACGTTACCGGACAGGCCGCGATGGCGGCAGCGTTCGGCGGTGTCATCATCGCCGTGGGTGCGCTGCTGTTCCTCGCCCGCCAGTTGTTTCCGCCCAAGGCGCGTGTCGATCACGTCGTCGATTGGGCATTGGTCCGCGAAGCTGCCGACAATACCGCAACTGCGCTTGCCATTACCGACCGAAGCGGGCGCCTTGTCTGCACGAACGCGCTTTACGACGGCTGGTTCGGTACGGCGGTTCCGACTGATATCGCATCCGATGGTGGCGATCTTGTCGGGGCGGGGCGGGCGGCATGGCGGGACGGGCGCGCGATGCGGTCGATCCGAGCGGCGAAGCGGAATGTCGATCTGGAGCTGCTTCGTGGCGGTCAGACCGAAGACTGCCTGATCTGGCGGTTCAGCGAAATCGCAGGCGGCAATCCCGCGCTTGCGCTGCCCGCGCTTATCAGCGGCGAATGGGGCGAGCGCCTGGGTGGCGCAGGCATCATGGCGGTCCTGATCGGCAGCGAAGGGCGCATTCGTGCCGCGAACCGCGTGTTCACCCTGCGCTCGACCGGTCGCGCCGAAGCCCCGATCGTCGGTCGCGACTTCGTCACCCTGCTTCAACAGGCGAGCGACGGCACCGTGCGCATGGCTCAGGAAGGGCTGACTGGCTTCCCGATACGTCTGCTCCAGATCCCGCTCGACGAGAGCCGCGAAGATACCGACCGCGTCATTATTCTGCTCGACGACGAGGGCGGCGTCGGCGCCGCGACCGACGTGCCGCTGCAGATGCTGTTGTCGATGCTGCCGCTGGGTCTGGCTCTCGCCGATCGCGACGGGCGGTTCCTGTACATGAACGAGGCGTTCGGACGCGCGGGCGCCGTCGGGCCGGATTCGACGCCGATCTACCCCGGCGATCTGGTGATCCGCGAGGACAAGGCCGCCGTGGCTGAGGCCGTTCGCCGCTTCGCCAGCGGGCAATCGGCATCGGGCGACATCGCTGTGCGCCTGAAAGGCCGCCCTGACGATCCGGTTGCGCTGACAATCGCCGGTGCGCGCGGGTTGGGAGAGGCGGCCGTGCTGCTGAGCCTCAAGGACAACAGCGAGGAATCGAAGCTCCAGCGGCAAGTCGCCCAGGCGACGAAGATGCAGGCGGTCGGCCAGCTCGCAGGCGGCGTCGCGCACGATTTCAACAATATCCTGACCGCGATCCTCGGCCATTGCGACCTCATGCTGATGCGTCATACGCCGGGGGACAGCGATTATGACGATATCCAGCAGATCCGGAACAATTCGAACCGCGCGGCCAGCCTGACGCGGCAATTGCTCGCCTTTTCGCGGCAACAGACTCTGCGGCCCCAAGTGCTCCAACTGCCCGACGTCGTGTCCGAAGTCTCGAACCTGCTCCAGCGGTTACTGGGTGAAACCGTCGACCTGGTTATCAGCCACGGCCGCGCGCTCGGCGCTGTTCGTGCCGACCCCGGCCAGATCGAACAGGTCATCGTCAACCTCGTCGTCAATGCCCGTGACGCCATCCAGGCGCGCGGCGATGGCGCGGGCAAGGTGACGCTAAAAACGTACAAAGTCAGTGCCGCCGAGGTGCGGAAGCGCGGCACCGAATTCCTGCCCGTCGCCGATTACACCGCGCTCAGCGTGACCGACACCGGGATCGGCATCGCGCCCGAAAACCTGTCGAAGATTTTCGAGCCGTTCTACACGACGAAGGACGTGGGCAAGGGCACGGGCCTCGGACTCTCGACCGTCTATGGCATCGTCAAACAGTCGGGCGGGTTCATCTTCGCCGATTCCGAGCCGGGACAGGGTACGAGCTTCTCCGTCTATCTGCCGGTGCATGAAGAAGTACAGGTCGCTCCCGACACGCCCAAGCCGCGCGAAAAGCCCGCCGAACTCTGGGGCACGGGGACGATTTTGCTGGTCGAGGACGAGGACATGGTCCGCGCCGTCGCCGAACGCGCGCTTGTGCGCCATGGCTACACCGTGCTGACCGCGACGCAGGGCGAAGAGGCGATGGCCGTGCTCGACGGCGGTACGCACATCGACCTGCTGGTCTCCGACGTCGTCATGCCGACGATGGACGGACCGACGCTGGGCCGCACCGCACGTGCGAAATTCCCCGACCTGCCGATCCTGTTCATGTCGGGCTATGCAGAAGAACAGCTGCGCCGCACGATCGACCTTCCACGCATGGGGTTCATTCCTAAACCTTTTTCGGTAAAGGCGCTGGCGGAAGCGGTACAGGTAGCCCTTGCCTCCAAATAAAATCGTTCCACTCTTGTTCTATTAGAACAAACACGATACACGGTCGCCAACATAAGGCGTGTTGACGTGATGCGCCGCGTGGCTAGGAGGACGATCAGTGGCGGCTCAACTCAAGGTGATCGGCGGGGACATGGCGACCAATTCAGCAAGCACAGAGCGACAACGCGCGCTCGAAGCGGCGCTTGCGCAGATCGACCGTGCGTTCGGCAAGGGTTCGGCGATGAAGCTGGGGTCTCGCGAAGCGATGCAGATCGAATCGGTTTCCACCGGATCGCTTGGTCTCGATATCGCACTCGGCATCGGCGGGCTGCCGCGCGGACGCATCATCGAGATTTTCGGGCCTGAATCGTCGGGCAAGACCACGCTGGCATTGCATGCGATTGCCGAGGCGCAGAAGATCGGCGGCACTGCTGCGTTTATCGACGCCGAACATGCGCTCGACCCCGTTTATGCCAAGAAGCTGGGTGTCGATATCGACGAGCTGATCGTGTCGCAGCCCGACACTGGCGAACAGGCGCTCGAAATCTGCGACACGCTGGTCCGCTCGAACGCGGTCGATGTGCTGGTGATCGACTCGGTTGCGGCACTCGTGCCTCGGGCCGAAATCGAGGGCGAAATGGGCGACAGCCATGTCGGGCTTCAGGCCCGTCTGATGAGCCAGGCGCTGCGCAAGATCACCGGTTCGATCAGCCGTTCGCGTTGCACCGTCATATTCATCAACCAGATTCGCATGAAGATCGGCGTGATGTACGGCTCGCCCGAAACCACGACCGGCGGCAATGCGCTCAAATTCTATGCGAGCGTCCGTCTCGACATCCGCCGCACCGGCCAGATCAAGGACCGCGAGGATATCGTAGGCAACACGACGCGCGTGAAGGTCGTGAAGAACAAGGTGTCGCCGCCGTTCAAGCAGGTCGAATTTGATATCATGTACGGCCAGGGCATTTCGAAGGTCGGCGAAATCCTCGATCTGGGCGTGAAAGCCGGGATCGTCGAGAAATCGGGCGCGTGGTTCAGCTATGACTCGATCCGCGTGGGTCAGGGCCGCGAGAATTCGAAAGTCTATCTGACCGAGAACCCGGATATTGCCGCTCGGATCGAAGCCGCAATCCGTGGCAAGACCGACGATGTCGCCGACGCGCTGATGGTTGGGCCTGCCGAAGACGACGACGCGTGACAGCACGGCTCGACTATGTCGAGTTGCCGGTCGGTGACAGCGAGGCATCGGCGCGCTTCTTCGCCGACGCCTTCGGCTGGTCGCTGACGTCTTTCGGACCGAGCTATTCGGCCACGACGACAGGCGATGTCGATGTGGGGCTTCAGGCCGACAGGAAGGAGGCGTCCGCCGCGCCGCTTCCGGTCGTGCGGGTCGACGATCTCGAGGCATGCCGGTCGGCAGTGGTTGCTGCCGGGGGCGTGGTCGTGCGCGATATCTTTGCTTTTCCGGGCGGTCGCCGGTTCCACTTTCGCGAGCCAGGCGGCAACGAACTTGCCGCCTGGACGACGTAATCGGGGATGCGAATGCTTGCTGTGATGCCAGGTCAAATCCGTTAGAGTCTGCATTTCCGGTTTCGGGAGGCAGGTCCATGGATTTTTCGGGCGATGACTGGCGTGGGCGCGTCGGGAAAGGTTGGGCCACCGAATGGGAACGGACCGATCGCAGCTTTGCCGGTTTGACCGGCCAGTTGGTCGACGCGGCAATCGCCGCGCTGCCGACCGGTTCAGGCGATCGACTCCATTTTCTCGATATCGGCTGTGGTGCGGGTGAAACCACGATAGCGCTTGCCGATGCGCGACCGAATGCGGACGCAACGGGGCTCGATCTTTCGGCGGATCTTGTTGCGGTTGCGCAGGACCGCGCTTCGGGTCGCATCAATTGTCATTTCGTCGAAGGCGATGCGACCGCCTGGCGGGGCGATGTGCCCTTTGATGCGGCGTTGTCGCGCCACGGTGTCATGTTCTTTAGTGATCCGGTAGCCGCCTTTGCCCACCTGCGCAGCTTGATGAAACCGGGCGCCCCACTGGTATTCAGTTGTTTTCGGGACCGCAGCGAAAATCTCTGGGCGAGCGAGGCGACGCGTTTGCTCAACACACCTCCACCTACCGATCCGGATGCGCCCGGACCATTCGCCTTCGCCAACGTCGCGCGCGTCACGTCGATTATGAACTTGGCAGGGTGGCACGACATACGGCCCACGCCCGTCGATTTCGCCTATGTCGCGGGTGCGGGGGAGGATCCCGTCGCCGACGCCCTGTCGTATTTCTCACGAATCGGCCCTGCAGCACCGCTCATCGCGGCAATGCCGGATCAAGAGCGTACCGTGTTCCGCACGCGTTTTGCCGAAGTGCTCGCGGCGCAGGTAAAGGACGGCGTCGTCAGCTTTCCTGCTGCCGCCTGGATCTGGCAGGCGCAGGCTTGATCCCGGTCGTCCGTCTGATCGGCGCGCCCACCGATTGCCATTCCTCCTACATACGCGGTGCGGCGCTCGCTCCCCACGCGATCCGCGCCGCACTCGCCAGCGACCACGGCAATGCGGCGGCGGAGTCCGGTATCGAACTCGGACTAGATGTGCTGTTGGAGGACGTCGGCAACCTTCCGCTGGGCGACACGCTTTCGGACACAGCGTCCGATGACGCACTGGTCCGTGATGCCGTTTCGGACGCGGCCGGGCGCAAGGTGCTTCCCATCGTTCTCGGCGGCGACCATGCCGTCAGCGTGCCCGTCGTCGTGGCGCTGGCTGCGGCCCACGGGCCACTCGATATCCTCCATTTCGACGCCCACGCCGACCTCTACGACGATTTCGGCGGCGACCCGCGCAGTCACGCCTCGCCCTTTGCGCGCATCCTCGAATCCGGCCACGCTAGGCGGCTTGTCCAGGTCGGCATCCGCACACTCAATCGCCACTGCCGCGAACAGGTCGCCCGGTTCGGGGTCGAAGTGGTCGAGATGCGCCATTTCTCCGTCGATGCCGTGCCGGTGCTCGATGGCCCTCTCTACATCAGCATCGCTATGGACGGCTTCGATCCGAGCGTCGCCCCCGGCGTCGCCCATCTCGAGCCCGGCGGCCTCACGGTGCGCGAAGTGCTCGACGTGCTGACCCGCCAGACTGCGCCGCTGGTCGGGGCCGACATCGTCGAACTCTGCCCGCCGCGCGACCCGACCGGTGTCACGGCAATCCTTGCGGCCAAGCTGGTCCGCGAACTCGCGGCGCTCTATGTCCGCAACGGAGGGGGAAAATGATGCTCAATCGACGGACGGCAATCGGGGCAGGGCTGGGTGCGGCGGCGCTCGCGGCAATGCCGGCAGGGGCCGCCGCACCCGAACTGACATCGCTCACAACCGGTATCAAGCTCATCGGTCCCGCCGAACGCGCCGCGCGTATCGTAAAGGCGCAGTCGTTGATGCGCGCGAACGGCATCGGCGCGATCCTGATCGAGGCGGGGTCGAGCCTCGACTATTTCACGGGCGTGCAATGGTGGCGCAGTGAGCGGCTGACCTGCGCCGTCATCCCCGTGGAGGGGACGCCGTGCATCGTGACGCCGTTCTTCGAGGAGCCGTCGATCCGCGAAACGCTGGGCATCCCGGCGGACGTGCGCGTCTGGCAGGAGGACGAAAGTCCGATCGCGCTGGTCGCGGCGTTCCTGAAAACGCGCGGCCTTGCGTTGCGCACCATCGGGATCGAGGAGACGGTGCGCTTCTTCGTCAGCGACGGTCTTGCACGCGCGCTTCCGACGGCGAAACTGGTCTCCGCAAACCCGGTCGTGCGCGGATGCCGCATGATCAAAACGCCTGCCGAAATCGCCTTGATGCAGGCGGCGTCCGACGTCACCGTTCGCGCGATCAATCATGCCATTTCACGCACCGAAGTTGGTATGACACCCGCCGACATCACCGCTCTGATTGTGGGCGCAACAAAGGCGCTCGGCGGCGAGGCCGATGGCGCGCTCGTCCTTCTCGGCGAGGCCAGTGCCTATCCGCACGGTTCGCACAAGCCGCAACACGTCGCGAAGAACGAGATCATCCTCATCGATTGCGGCTGTTCGGTCGGCGGCTACCAGTCCGATATCTCGCGCACCTTCGTGCTGGGCGGCGCGACCGCCGAACAGCGCAAGATGTTCGGCCAGGTGCAGGAGGGGCAACGCATCGCCTTTGCTGCCGCGAAACTCGGCGCGCCGGCGGGATCGGTCGACGATGCAGTACGCGGCGCTTACGAACGCTGGGGATACGGTCCGCGCTACAAGCTGCCCGGTACGCCGCATCGCACCGGCCACGGCATCGGCATGGATGGCCATGAGCCGGTGAACCTCGTCCACGGCGAAACGACGCCGCTGGCGCCCGGCATGTGCTTCTCGAACGAACCCGGCATCTACGCACCGGGCAAATTCGGCGTGCGGATCGAGGACTGTTTCCACATGACCGAAGCCGGGCCGAAATGGTTCAGCGTACCCCAGCGGTCGATCGAATATCCGGCGGACTGAACGGTTTATTTCACGCGAAGAACACGAAGGACGCGAAGGAAGAAAAATGGCTGTCGAAGCGGTGGCGAGTGTTGCGATTGATTGCGGGCTGAGAATCCACAAGGCGCTCGGTTCGGGACTGCTTGAAGGTGCCTATGAAGCAATTCTCGCTGATGCGCTCGTTCGCAGGGGCCTGCGCGTCGAACGCCAACGTCCGGTCCCTATCGTGTTCGAAGGCGTTGCCGTGGAACATGGGTTTCGTGCCGACTTGATTGTTGAAGGTCTGCTGCTGATCGAATTGAAGTCCATAGAACGATTGTCTCCGGCGCATGGCAAGCAGGTGCTGACCTATCTTCGTTTCCTGAACTTGCGTGTCGGCTTGCTCATGAATTTCGGCGCGCCGACGTTTCACGAGGGATTGAAGCGCATCGTCAACGGCCATACCGACACCGATGCTTCGCCCTTGCGAATCAATCTGGCGCGTTGAGTGACATCTTCGCGCCCTTCGCGTTCTTCGCGTGACACAAACTCCTTCCGTCGCTCGACTTGAGCGCGCGCCACTCCTCCCCTAAGTCACCCCCGATATGACTTCCACGAACGACATCCGCCGCTCTTTCCTCGATTATTTCGCTGCCGAGGGGCACGAGCGTGTCGCGTCCGCGCCGCTGGTGCCGCACAACGACCCGACCTTGATGTTCGTCAATGCGGGCATGGTGCCGTTCAAGAACGTGTTTACCGGCCTCGAAAGCCGCCCCTATTCGACGGCGGCGTCGAGCCAGAAGTGCGTGCGCGCGGGGGGCAAGCACAACGACCTCGACAATGTCGGCTATACCGCGCGGCACCATACGTTCTTCGAAATGCTCGGGAATTTCTCGTTCGGCGATTATTTCAAGGAACGCGCGATCACGCTCGCGTGGAACCTCATCACGCGTGAATGGGGCATCGACCGCGATCGCCTGACGGTCACCGTGTATTACACCGACGACCAGGCGTTCGACCTGTGGAAAAAGATCGCGGGCCTGCCCGACCACCGCATCATCCGCATCGCGACCAAGGACAATTTCTGGGCAATGGGCGCGGACGGGCCGTGCGGGCCGTGCTCCGAAATCTTCTACGACCATGGCGATCACATCTGGGGTGGCCCGCCGGGGTCGCCGGAGGAGGACGGCGACCGTTTCGTCGAAATCTGGAACCTGGTGTTCATGCAGTTCCTGCAGGAAAATGACGTCCAGATCGGCGCGCTGCCGCGCCCCTCGATCGATACCGGCATGGGCCTGGAACGCGTCGCGGCGCTGATGCAGGGTGTCCATGACAATTACGACACCGACATTTTCAAGGCGCTGATCGCCGAGAGCGGGGAACTCACGAAAACCGCAACGACCGGCGATAACCAGGCGTCGCACCGTGTGATTGCCGACCATCTGCGCGCATCGTCGTTCCTCGTCGCCGACGGTGTGCTGCCCGCGACCGAGGGCCGCGGCTATGTCCTGCGGCGGATCATGCGTCGCGCCATGCGGCATGCCCATCTGCTGGGTGCCAAGGATCCATTGATGTATCGGCTGGTCCCCGGCCTCGTCGCCGAAATGGGCGCGGCGTTCCCAGAACTCGTCCGCGCGCAACCGCTGATCGAGGCGACACTGCTGCAGGAGGAAACACGGTTCCGCCAGACGCTGCGCGACGGCCTCGGCCTGCTCGACGAGGCGACGGCGACGCTGGGCAAGGGTGACACCCTGCCGGGCGAAACGGCCTTCAAGCTCTATGATACCTACGGTTTCCCGTACGACCTGACCGAAGATGCCCTGCGCGCGCGCAGCATCGGCGTCGACCGCGAAGGGTTCGATGCGGCGATGGCGCGGCAGAAGACGGCGGCACGTGCGGCATGGAAGGGGTCGGGCGATGCCGCCTCCGCCGACATCTGGTTCGATATCGCCGACGAACTCGGCGGTACCGAATTCACCGGCTATTCGGGCGACACCAGCGATGCGCAGGTCGTCGCGCTGATCCGCGATGGCGCGCGCGTGACCGGGGCGAATACCGGTGACACGGTGACGATCCTGACCAACCAGACGCCATTCTACGGCGAAAGCGGTGGCCAGATGGGCGATGCCGGGACGATCATGGGCGCAAACGGCCTGTCGATCCGCGTCGATGACACGTCGAAGCCGCTGGGTCGGCTGCACGCGCATCAGGGCGTGATCGAGGCGGGCAAGATTGCGGTCGGCGACACGGTAACGCTGGCGATCGACACCGAACGCCGCGCGCAGCTTCGCGCGAACCATTCGGCGACGCACCTGTTGCACGCGGCGCTGCGCAATCGCCTGGGCGGTCATGTCACGCAAAAGGGGAGTCTCGTCGCGCCGGACCGGCTGCGCTTCGATTTCGCGCATAACGCCGCCCTTTCCGCCGCCGACATTGCAGAGGTCGAAAGCATCGTGAATGCGCGCATCCGCGAAAATGATGCCGTCACCACGCGCCTGATGACCCCGGATGATGCCGTCGCTGCGGGCGCGCTCGCGCTGTTCGGCGAGAAATACGGCGACGAGGTTCGCGTGCTGAGCATGGGCCGTGGCGACGGGAAGTCATATTCGGTCGAACTGTGCGGCGGCACCCATGTGACCGCGCTGGGCGACATCGCGCTGTTCAAGATCGTGTCGGAAAGTGCCGTGTCGTCGGGCGTCCGCCGCATCGAGGCGTTGACCGGCGAGGCTGCGCGCCACTGGCTGACCGCGCGCGAGGACCGGCTGAAGGAAACGGCGGCACTGCTCAAGGCAACGCCGGACGACGTGCCCGCGCGGGTGGCCGCGTTGGTGGAAGCGCAGAAGAAGCTCGAGCGTGAATTGGCCGATGCGAAGAAGGCGCTGGCGCTGGGTGGCGGCAACAGCGTCGGTCCTGCGGTCGAAGAGATCTCGGGCGTCAAGTTCGAGGGGCAGTTGCTGGACGGATTCGACTCCAAAGGCCTGCGGGGTCTGGTCGATGACGCAAAGGCGCGATTGGGTTCGGGCGTTGTAGCGACGGTCACCGTCGTCGAAGGCCGCGCTTCGGTCGCGGTCGGCGTTACCGACGATCTCAAGGACCGGATCAGCGCAGTCGATCTCGTCAAGGCGGCGGTCGTGGCGCTTGGCGGGCAGGGCGGCGGTGGCCGCCCCGACATGGCGCAGGGCGGCGGACCCGATGGCGCGGCGGGGGCCGATGCATTGGCGGCGGTGCGTGCTGCAATCGAGAGCGCGGCGGTTCCGGCCTGATTTTATGCTGTCCTACACGCCTTTCCGTCGTCAGAAATCATCCAAGGCCCGATTCGCGCCCGCTCCTTGAAGTTGCAGAAATTTTTACGTGACCGCGCGATACCCATTGCAAGGCCCGGAATTATTTTCTCACACGGCACACCTTCGTGACCTTTGTAAGAAAATCCGACAGTTGAGGGCGGGCTAAAGCGCCTTCAACCGCGGCGGCGTGCTCAGCCCGCCCATGTCCTTGATCGCCCCGCGCAGTTCGTCGCGCTTCTCGTGGATCGACGCGATTACCGGCCCCATCGCGACGCCCAGGTCTACCAGCACCGCTTCGGACAATTGCAGCGAGGATTCGAGCGTCTCTGGCACGGCATCTGTCACGCCCGCCCGATAGAGTTCGGCGGCATGTTCGGGGTCGCGGGCGCGCGCAATGATCGTCAGGTCGGGCGCCTCGGCGCGCAGCCGTCTGGCGAGACGGATGTTCTGCACGGGGTCGTTCATCGTCAGCACGACGGCGGCCGCGTCGCCAAGGTGGAGTGCTTCGGTCGCTCCCGCCCGGCTCGCATCGCCATAGCGTACCGGCTTTCCGGCGCGGCGGGCACCCGCGACGACGTCGACATTCGCCTCGATCGCGGTCCAGCGCTTGTTGTGGACGTCGAGCATCGTGGCGACCATCTCGCCGACTCGGCCATAGCCGATGATGACGGTGGTCTGCGGATCGAGGTCGGCAGGAACATCGGCTTCGTTCCAGGCGATGCGGCGCGATACGCGGTGGCCGACTTCGGCGAGCAACGGCGTGATTGTCAGGCCGATTGCCGTCACGCCCGACCAGAAGGTTGCCGTCGGGCCGTCGATCAATCCTGCGGTCAGCGCGGCGCCGAGCACGACGAGCGTCAATTCTGACGGGCTGGCCATCAGGATGCCGGTTTCGGCAGCAACGCCGGTTGGAGCGCCGCCGAACCATAGCAGACCCGATGTAAAGGCCGCTTTCAGGACCACGATGACGGCAACCGCGCCGAGCAGTGCGGGCCATTCGTCGATCAGCAGGCGCAGGTCGAGTTGCATGCCGACGGTGAGCAGGAACACGCCCAGCGCCAGGTTCTTGAACGGCGCAATGATGCCATCGACCTCTCCGGCATAGTCGGTTTCCGCGATGACGAGGCCTGCGATCAGCGCCCCGACGATAGGGGACAGGCCGATGGCCAGCGTCGCAAGGCTGGCGAGGATGACGACGAGCAATGTCACCGACAGGAAGAGCTCAGGGCTGCGCGTACGGGCGGCCTGGGCAAATACGCGCGGCAGGATGATCCGCCCGGCGATCAGCAGGACGGCAACAACCAGGATTCCGAGGCATAGTATCTGGGCCATCGCGCCGAGGTCGCGTCCGCCGTTTCCGAGTGCACCGAGCAGGAAGATGATCGGCACGAGCGCCAGATCCTCGAACAACAACATCGCGAACGACAATCGTCCCACGGGACTTGTCGTGCCAGCAATCGGCAGGACCAGCGCTGTGGACGACAGGGCGAGCGCGATGCCCAGGCCCAGCGCGGCATCGCTCCCGTACCCGAACGCAAGCAGCGCGGCATTGATCAGAAGGCCGTTACCGATCAGTTCGGTTGCACCGATCCCGGCAACCTCGCGCCGCATCGCCCACAGGCGTTTGAAACTCAGTTCCAGTCCGACCGAGAACAGCAGCAGGATGATGCCGATCTCGGCAAAGACGGTCATGCCCTGGGGATTGCTGATCGTCATGTAGAACAGCCACGGCCAGCGATCCACCGCGCCGCCAAGGCCGAAGGGGCCGACGACGACCCCCACCAGGATAAAGCCGATGACCGGCGAAATCTTCAGGCGGGCGAACGCGGGAATGACCAGTCCTGCCGCGCCAAGGACGACCAGGGTATCGCTAAGTCCGGTTGAATGGGGATCGAGTGACATCGACTCGACAATAGGGGCAGGCGTCGTTCAAAGTCACGCAATGGCTGATGTCTTGATCGTCGGTGGCGGCCCTGCGGGCATGATGGCCGGGCTGCTGTTCGCCCGCGCCGGAATTTCGACGCTGGTGCTGGAAAAGCATGCGGACTTTCTGCGCGATTTCCGCGGCGACACGGTTCATCCCTCCACGATGGCGTTCCTCGATGAACTCGGAATGCTGGAACGGTTTCTCGCGCGGCCCCATGACGAGGTGCCCATGATCGAGGCCCGCGTCGCCGGGCAACGGGTGCCCGTTGCCGATTTTCGGTATCTGCCTGTGCCTGCACGCTTTATCGCCATGATGCCGCAATGGGACTTTCTCGACTTTCTTGCCGATGAGGCGGCGGCGTTCCCGGCATTCGCGCTTGAACGCAATGCCGAGGTTACGGGATTTGTCGAACGGGATGGCCGTGTCACCGGTGTAAGGCTTGCCGACGACCGTGAAATCCTGGCCGGAAAACTAGTGATCGCTGCAGACGGTCGCCGGTCGGTTGCGCGACAGGTGCTGCCCCTCACCAACCTCGGCGCGCCCATGGACGTGTTCTGGTTCAGCGTACCCAAGGGGGACAGCGGCGAGAATCGCAGTACCGGCGTGTTCGAGGCAGGGCGCATCTTCGCGCTGATCGATCGCACGACCTATTGGCAATGCGCCTATGTCTTCCCGAAGAACTCTGTGGACGCATTGAAGGCGCGGGGGCTGCCGGCGCTTGTCGAGGATATCGAACGGGCAGTGCCCGAGCTGGGTCCAGTCGGCGACGTGCTGACGCGCTGGGAGGATTTCCACTTGCTGGCGGTATCTCTGGATCGCCTCGACAGGTGGCATCGACCGGGATTGCTCGCCATCGGCGATGCGGCACATGCCATGTCGCCGATCGGCGGCGTCGGGATCAACCTGGCGGTGCAGGATGCGGTCGCAGCGGCGAACATCCTCGCCACGCCGTTGCTGGAATCATCCAACGTCGATGCGTTGCTGACGCAGGTTCAGGCCCGCCGTATGCTGCCCACTCGCGTCATCCAGGGATTTCAGCGTTTCGCGCAGGACAATATCATCGGTGCATTGCTGAACACGGATGCCAAACTTGATCGTCCGCCGCTCGCGCTCAGGATGCTCAAGCGGTTTCCGCTACTCCGCCGCCTGCCGGCCCACCTGCTGGGCCTCGGCGTGCGGCGCGAGCACATTCGGTCACCGAAGGCTTAGGCCCCCCAGTCGTTCATCGCCTTCTCGAGGTTCAGGCGGATCGCCTCGAAGAACTGCTCGGTGGTCATCCACGCCTGATCGGGGCCGATCAGGATCGCGAGATCCTTGGTCATGCCGCCCTGTTCGACAGTGTAGATGCACGCGCGCTCGAGCGTTTCGGCGAACTTGATTACGTCCGGCATCTCGTCGACCTTGCCGCGGTATTTAAGGCCACCGGTCCACGCGAAAATCGATGCGATCGGATTGGTCGAAGTAGCCTTGCCCGCCTGATGCTGGCGGTAATGGCGCGTGACGGTGCCGTGCGCCGCCTCGGCCTCAACGGTCTTGCCGTCG